>JANMRV010000210.1:0-5475 GCA_031388685.1 Planctomycetota bacterium | reverse complement strand
CGAGAAGGTCGCGCGCTGCCGCGATCAGGCCTCGGGCCTGCACGCCCTGATCGCCGTGCACGACACGACCCTCGGCCCGGCACTCGGCGGACTGCGCATGCTGCCCTATGTGTCGGAAGACGAAGCGCTTTTCGACGTGCTGCGCCTGGCCAAGGGCATGACCTACAAGTCGGCGGTCGCGGAGACCGGTCTCGGCGGCGGCAAGTCGGTGATCATCGGCGATCCGGCGAAGGTCAAGTCGCGCGCGCTGTTCGAAGCGATGGGCACGTTCGTCGACAGTCTCGGCGGCAAGTACATCACGGCCGAGGACATGAACATCGGCATCCCCGACCTCGAGATCGTCAAGACGAAGACGCGCTGGGTCACCGGTCTTTCGCGCGAGTCGGGCAGCTCAGGCAACCCGAGTCCGTACACGGCGCGCGGCTGTTTCCTCGGCGTGCAGGCAGTCGCGGAGGAAGTCTGGGGCTCAAAAGAGCTGCGCGGCAAGCACGTCCTGATCCAGGGCGTCGGCGCGGTCGGCGGCAGGCTCGCGATCATGCTCAAGGAAGCCGGCGCGAAGGTCACGATCTGCGACATCAACGAAGCGCGCGTCAAGGAACTCTCGGCCGCCCACGGTTTCAGCGTCGTCGCCGACGACAAGCATCTCGACGTGGCTTGCGATATCTACTCGCCCTGCGCGCGTGGCGCGACGCTGAATGATCAGACGATTCCGAAACTCAAGTGCCGCGCGATCGCCGGCGCCGCGAACAATCAATTGTTGACGCCCGAGAACGGCGACGAGTTGCGCAAGCGCGGGATCCTGTACGGACCGGACTACGTGATCAACGCCGGCGGGATCATCAACGTCGGCGTCGAGATGCTGCCCGGCGGCTATCGCGAGGAGGCTTCGCTCAAGAGCATCGATCGCATCCCGCTCAACCTGAAAAAGGTCTTCGAGATCTCCAAGCGCGACGGGATCAGCACGCAACTCGCAGCCGATCGCCTGGCGATCGAACGCATTCAGGCTGCGAAAACCGCGAAGACTCCCGCGAAAGCCCGCTGACGCCGTACTCCTCACTGGATCGGACCGCGTACCGCTCGCCCGGGAAAAGTGTCCGGCTGCACGCTTCCGTCGCGGACGATGATTACGCCGTTCACGAGCACATCGCGCAGTCCGCGCGGCGGCAAGGTTGGCTCGCGATACGTCGCGCGGTCGATGATGGTCGCCGGGTCGAAGACCACGATGTCGGCATCGGCGCCAATCTGCACGCGTCCCTTGGCCGCCATTCCCGGGACGCGCCGTTGCAGCCGTCGGGCGGGCTCGATCGTCATCTTGCGCAGCGCATCCATCAGCGTCAGTGAATGCGACTCGCGAACGTAGCGACCGAGGACACGCGCAAAAGTTCCGGCCACGCGCGGATGCCCGATGCCGTCCTGGAGAATGCCGTCGCTGGCGATCATTGTCAGCGGGTCCGCCACGGCCGCGGCGACGATTTCCTCGGTGTTGTTGTAGTCGACGATCATCCCGCCGATGGCTCGGTAGCGAGCGAACGAGGCGCGCGTCAGTCGTTCGCCGGTGAGCGCCCATTCGAAGCGCTCGAACTTCTTGTCGGACCACGACTCCCAGTCGTCATGGTCGGCAGCTTCGATCGGCGACATGGACGCGGTGTAGGGATAGACCTCGGTCGTGATGTCGAGACCGCGCGCCCGTGCTCCGCGCAGCATATCGAGCATGCGTGGCGTGTCTTCGCCTCCAGAACTCTGGATGTGCACGATGTGCGCGGGCGCTCCGCTCGCGGCCGCCGCAGCGATGACTTCTTCGGTCTCGAGGAAGTAGTACTCTTCCGGGAGGCTGCGCATATGGACGTGGACGCAGGCGCCGTGGCACGCCGCGACCCGGAACACTTCGAGAATCTCCCACGGTGTTGCCGCCGGCGTGAACTCGATCAGCATTCCTGCCGCGATGGCGCCGCGCCGAAATCCGCGATCGATTGCTGCCACGATGGCCGCCAGTTCCGCGTCCGTGCTGGCACGCGTCTTCGCCGCTCCGATCGCCGTGCTCTTCCCAGGATCGCCCATCACCCTCATGCGGACTTGATCATGTCCGACGCTGGCGCCGTAGTTGATGATGGCCTTGCCCGCTCGCTCGTCATACCAGCGATCGATGTCGTCGGTACCGCCTTCGAGTTCGAGCGCCGTGGTCGTGCCGTCGAGCACTTCGACTCGATACCCCGCCGGATCCTGGGCGTGTTGATGCAGATCGATGAAGCCGGGCGCCACGACCATTCCGCGAGCGTCCAGCGTTGCGCGACCGCGCAGGTCTTCTTCGCTGACCTCGCGAATCACTCCACCCGTGATGCCCAGTGCACGAATCCCGTCGAGGCCGGTGGCCGGATCCATCACGCGCCCATGGAGAATCACGAGGTCGTACAGCGTTTCAGGCTGGCGCGGTTCCAGCGCAGCGCACGCTCCGAAAACCGCCAGCGTGGCGAGCGACGTCGCGCGGAACGCATTCAATGTGCTGCGGGACAAGGTAGGCATGGATGAGAATGTACGGACATGGGATGAGAACGCCGCCCCCCCTCTGCCTCAATTGGTCAGGCTGCAAGCCGGCATGCCGCGACGGGGGGGCCGTCTCCTGCTCCCATCTCCGCACTTTCGGTTTGGCCAGGGTGTGGCAGGATAGATGCTGTTCATGCCACCGGGAGCGATGCCGCGAGAGTGGGGCCCCCGGCTCGAAACTTTGCCTGTCCTCAGATCTCAGGAGATACCGATGTCCATTCGTCATTGGAACTTTGCGATCGCGGCCGCCGCGATCCTCGCCTCGAGCGCACCCGCTCAACAAAACAAGCCTTCAGCGCCGGCACAGGGTTCGAAGGAAGGCGCGCACCAGGAACTCCGCGACCTCGCGCAACGAATCGAGAGCGGGAAAGCCCGCGGCGCAAGCGACCTCCAGCTCCAACCCTTGCGCGACGAGTACCAGGCGATCAGCCGCACACTTGGTGGCGATGATCCCGCCGGTTTGTACGGCGCGCGAGCCCAGACGAACGCGCCGGGCGCTGGTCAGTACTCCGCCGTTCCCCCGACGTGCTCGGGGTCTCCGATCACACTGAACTTCGCCGGCACGGCGGGCGCGATCACACCTCCGGTGGCCAGCGGGGTACAGAGCTTCACCGCCAGCGTTGCCGGTGCGAGCGCGTATCTTTGGGACGTCAACCTCAACACCACGATCCTGCACACGGCCTGTGCTGACCTCGAGATCACCTTGACCTCGCCCGCCGGCACGGTCGCGACGATCACAACCGACAACGGCGGCACGCTCGACAACGTGTTCAACGGAACGCTCTGGGATGACAGCGTCGTCGATACCGCGACGGACCGGACCTACACCAACCTCGTGACGGCCACTCCGCTGGCATCCGAAGGACGGCTCGAGAACTTCCGCGGCGAAAACCCCAACGGAATCTGGACGTTGACGATTTCGGACGACGCCGCCGCGAATATCGGCACCTTGAGCGCGTGGTCGCTCGACATTTCGACGCTGCTCGCGGCCCCGGCGGTCAGCACGAACAGTTTCTCCAACACGACGCCGTTGCCGATTCCTCCTGGAGCCCCAACGACGACGACCGGCACGACGATCGACACGCTGACCGTCAGCGGTGTCAGCACGTATCTGGTGAAGCTCGCGCTCTACACCGAGATCACGCACACGTTCGCCGGCGATCTCGACATGACCCTGACGTCGCCCCTCGGCACGGTGGCCAAAGTGTCCACCGACAACGGCGCCGGCAACGACAACGTCTTCAACGGCACGCTCTGGGATGCGGACTCGGTCAATGTGGCCACGGATTTCGTGTACACGAACCTGGTCGTGGTTTCGTCGCTGCAGCCCGAGGGCGGTTTCGACCGCTTCATCGGCGAAGACCCCAACGGCGTCTGGACGCTGACGATCTTCGATGACCTTGGGGGAGATTTCGGCTCGCTCAACCGCTGGGATCTCGACGTCACGTCGACCGCGACGCCGCCATTCACTGCGGCGCCGTTGAACTACGCGGGCACGACCGGAGCTATCACCGACTTCGGTTCGACGCCCGTCGCAACGCTCTACACGTCGAATGTGAGCGGCATGGGCAACTTTCTGTGGGACCTTGACCTCAATACGGCGATCAGCCACACCTCCGCGGCCGACATCGACATGAAGCTGACTTCGCCCGCGGGCACGGTCGTGACGATCACGACCGACAGCGGCGGCACGAACGACGACGTGTTCAACGGCACGCTGTGGGACGACAACGCCAATGATCCGTGCGTTGATCACGTCTACACCAACCTGGTCGTGGCGACACCGCTCTCGCCGGAAGGGCGCCTCACGGCGTTCCGCGGCGAGAATCCGAACGGAACGTGGACCCTGACGATCACCGACGATGCCCTCGCCGACAACGGCACGCTGAATTCGTGGTCGATGGATGTCTCGACGCTGGCGAGCGCGCCGCCGTCGACGCCGAACGTGTTCTCGAATACGCCGGCGCTCCCGATTCCGCCAGGTGCGCCCACGACAACCGCTGGAACAACCATCGACACGATGGCTCTGAGCGGCATCGGCACGTCGATCTCTCGCGTGGTGCTCTTTACCGACATCACCCACACGTTTGCGAGCGATCTCGACATCACTTTGACGTCGCCTGGCGGCACCATCGTTCGGGTTACGACCGACAACGGCGCAGGGAACGACAACGTGTTCAACGGCACGTCCTGGGATCCGTCCTCGACCAACGCCGTGACCGACTATGTGTTCGTCAACCTCGTGCCCGCTCCGTTGCTGTCACCCGAAGGTGCCTTCGACAATTTCGTCGGTCAGGACCCCAACGGGACCTGGACGCTGACAATCGTCGATGACCTGGGCGGCGACTGGGGAACCTTGAACCGCTGGGACCTTTCGATCGCCACCTGCGGCGGCCCCTCGGGCGTCTACTGCACGGCGAAAGTCAACTCGCAGGGCTGCACCCCGTCGATCGGTGCCGCCGGTAGCTCGAGCGCGACTGCGGGCTCTGGCTTCGTGGTCAGCGCGGTCAACGTGATCAACAACAAACCCGGCTTGTACCTGTACACCAACTCAGGTCCGGCCGCGGTGCCGTTCGTCGGCGGCTTGCGCTGCGTCAACACCCCGGTCAAGCGCTCCACAGCGATGGTCTCGGGGGGCAATCCTCCGCCCAACGATTGCTCGGGCGTGTACGCGCTGGACTTCAATGCGTTCGCCGTCGGCGGACTCGGCGGAACTCCCGCGCCGTACCTGCAAGTTCCCGGCACCGTGATCAACGCCCAGGCTTGGGGTCGCGACAACGGACTGGCCCCGCCGAACAACGCGACGCTGTCGAACGGCCTGCAGTTCACAGTCGGGCCGTAATGGTGTCAGACACCCAACCACCCGCCCTCTTTCGCTGAACTGACACGCAGCGGGCTGCGTGTCAAATCAATGAAAAAGGGCGGGTGGTTGGG
>JANMRV010000307.1:0-2678 GCA_031388685.1 Planctomycetota bacterium | reverse complement strand
CTGCAATAGATCAATAGATAACGTTAGAAAGCTGTTCACAATCCTCTTCACGTCGATGGGCTACTGGTGTTGCACGCCCGATCGACAAGTACTTGAATGAAGAGAAACAATGGAGAATACGTCGGTATATCACACTGTTTTTAGAATTGTGAGCAGAATACGACGAGCAGCTCCTCCGTCAAGGCTGTGCGAAGCGTCGCGACCGTCTCGTCGATGATCACGCTGCGGTCGTAGTAGGCGACGAGCTTGACCTTCGACTTCGATCCGTCGGCGAGGATGCGCTCCGGTAGCCCGGGCTCGAGTTCCGCAATGCGCTTCTTCAGCGCGCGGATCACCTCGCGCGGATTCGATCCGTACCTGGCGAGCACGATCCCGCCGGTCGCTTCGACGCCTTCTTTGTTCAAGGCGCCGCGCCGAAACTCGGGCCCGAGCGTGACGGTGGCGACGTTCTTGACGTAGAGCGGCGTGCCGCCCTCCTGGCGCAGAACGATGTTCTCCAGGTCCTCGGCGGTCTTCACGAAGCCGACGCCGCGGACGAAGTATTCCAGTCGATTCTGCTCGATCACCTTCGCGCCGACGTCCAGATTGGAGCGGCGCACCGCATCGAACACTTCGGGCACCGTCACGCCGTGCGCGCGCATGCGATCGGGATCCAGATCGATCTGGTACTCGCGCACGTGTCCGCCGATCGAGGCGACCTCGCTGACGCCCTCGACCGCATTGAGCTGGTAGCGGACATACCAGTCCTGGAGGCTGCGCAGTTCCTCGAGCGAAAATCCCTCGCCTTCGAGCGTGTACCAGAAGATCTGGCCGAGCGCGGTGGAGTCGGGACCCAGGACCGGCGTCACGCCCGGCGGCAGTCTGCCTGCAGCCGCGGACAGTCGCTCGAGCACGCGCGAACGCGCCCAGTAGTAATCGACCGAGTCGTCGAAGATCGCGAAGACCATCGAGAAGCCAAAACCCGACATCGAGCGGATGGTCTTGACGCCAGGCGTGCCCTGGAGGGACGCGGTCAGCGGATACGTGACCTGATCGTCGACATCCTGTGGCGATCGACCCTCCCAGTCGGCGAAGACGATCACCTGCTTGTCGCCGATGTCCGGGATCGCATCGACGGGAGTGCGCAGCAGCGCGAACACGCCCGCCGCGGCGAGCGCAAGTGCCGCGAGGCATACGAGGATCGGATTGCGAAGGCACCAGGAGATCAGAGCCCGGATGATCACGGCGAATTCTTAGTGACCCGCGTGCCCGGCCGCTGCGCTGGCTCCCAGCTCGAGCCCCTTGGGGAAGAGCAGGCTCGGCTTGCCTTCGATTTGCGACTGCGAGTCGAGCAGGAAATTCCCGCGCACGACCACGCGATCGCCTTCGTTCAATCCGGCGAGAACCGGGTACAAGCCGGCGGCGCGAGGCCCGAGCGTCACTTCGGCCAACTCATAGCGGCCTGGCTCGCGCTCGACCCAGACGATGGTGCGCGCCCCCGATCCGAGTACGGCCGTCGTTGGAACGGCCAGAGGCGACTCAGCGCTGCTCCCGCTCGCCGGAACTTCTCCAGGCTCCAGCACGAGGTCCATCTGGCACAGCGGACATTTCCCAGCGGACTCGGCCACGACCTCGGGATGCATGGGGCAGGTGAATTTTCCCGCGAGGATCGACGGCACGCGCTTGCCGTCGGGTCCAAGCTCTGCCTGGATCGTCACGTGCGCGAACATCCCGGGCTTGAGCAAGCGCTGCGGATTGTCGAGGTTGATGCGCACCTTGATGGTGCGCGTCGTCTCGTCGACACGCGGGTCGACGAATGCCACGACGCCCTTGAAGACGTCGCCAGGCAGGGCCTCGACGTTCACGCTCGCCGATTGGCCGCGAACGACCCAGGGCAGCTCGTACTCGTACACGTCCGCGAGCACCCACACGCGCGACAAGTCGGCGATCTCGTAGAGCGGATCGCCGGTTTCGACGTACGTCTGCTCGCGTACGTGTTTTTCCACGACCGTGCCCCCGATCGGAGTGTGCACCGTAAGGATCTCCGAGGGCTTGCCTGTCTTCTGGAGTTCTTCGAGCTGAGCTTCGCTTACGCCGAGCAGCAGGAGTTTCTGGCGAGAGAGATCGGCGCGCGCGCGATCCCGTTCGCCCTGCTGTCCAGCCTCCGGCGACTCACCGAGCGCGCGCAGTCCGAGCAGGAACTCCTGCTGCGCGACCACGAGTTCGGGGGCGTAGATGTCGACCATGTGGTCGCCGCGAGCGACGTCGACGCCGGTGTAGTCGGCGTACACGCGCTCGACCCTCCCGGCGACGCGCGCCGTCAAGTTCGCAACGTTTGGTTCCGCGAACGCCACGCGGCCGACGGTTCGCAATGGATAGGTCAGGGACTGGCGACGCACAGCTTCGACTTCGATCGAAGCCACGCGCTGCGCGCCCTCCGCGAGCACGACGAGCGAGCCGCTCCCGGAAGCGTCCTTGGCAGGCACGAGCTTCATACCGCAAATCGGGCAGCTCCCGGGCTTGGGCATGCGGATCTTCGGATGCATGGAGCAAGTCCAGATCAGCGTCTCGGCGACCTGCTCGCCAGCCGCGCCAACATGACCCGCATGCATGTCGGAACCCTGTGCACCCGACGACGTCCACCGCCCGAGTGCGAATCCGATCGCGAGCAGCAGCAGTGCGACGACGATGCGTAGTGC
>JANMRV010000293.1:0-1201 GCA_031388685.1 Planctomycetota bacterium | reverse complement strand
CAGCGAACCCGCGCGGCCGACCACGGTTTGCAGCGAGCGCACGACTTCGGCCTCGCAGCGTGTCTTCATGCGCTCCAGCTGCGCCGCGTCGACTCCAAGTTCGTACAGCTGCGCGAGCAACTCCCGTACGCGCTGCTCGAGTTCTTCGAGCGTCACACCCGGCGAAGCGCGCACGCTGATGTCGAAGCGGCCGGCGAGTTCGGCGCCCCAGTGGCCCGCGCTGACCGCGCGCGCGCGCGTACTCTCGACGGTCAGGGCGCGGTCGAGCAGCGACGACTTGTTCTGCGAGAGCACGCGCGCCAGCATGTCGAGGGCAGCGGCTTCGCGCGTGAATTGCGGCGCTGCGGCCCAGGTCAGCGAGACCTGCGGCGAGCCGACGCGGTCCTCGAGCGTGAGGCGCCGTTCGGCGGTCAAGTTCGTGGCGCGCGGCGCCTGTCGTTCGACGCTCGGCCCGCGCGCGATCGTCCCGAACCATTTCTCCGCCAACTCGAAGGCGCGCGTGGCTTCTACGTCGCCTGCGATGCAAAGCGTGGCGTTGTTAGGTCCGTACCAACGCCTGAAGAATGCGCTGACGTCCTCGAGCGTCGCCGCGGCGATGTCGTCCATCGAGCCGATCGGCAACCAGTGATAAGGATGGTCCGCCGCGAACAGCTCTGCCGCCACGGTTTCGGCGACGCGGCCGTAGGGCCGGTTGTCGTAGTTCTGGCGACGCTCGTTCATCACGACGTCGCGCTGGTTGTCGAGCTTCTTCTGCGTCATCGCCGGCAGCAGGAAACCCATGCGATCGGATTCGAGCCACAGCGCGAGCTCGAGGTGATTCTTCGGCAGCGTCTCGAAGTAGACCGTGCGATCCAGACTGGTCGTGCCGTTGAGCGTGCCGCCTGCGGCGTTGATGAGTTTGAAATGGCCGCCCTCGGGCACGTTGGCCGAGCCCTGAAAGAGCATGTGCTCGAACAGGTGCGCGAAGCCGGTCAGCCCGGCCTTTTCGCGGGCGCTGCCGACGTGATAGGCGATGTAGACGGCGACCAGCGGATCGGCGCGGTCCTCGTGCACGACGACCTCGAGCCCGTTGTCGAGCACGCGTTTCTCGAAGCCGATGTCGATCTCTCCTCCCATGCGCGGATCCTAGGCGAATCGGACAGTACGGTGCCAGGCACGATTTTCCCCTATTCGCGCGCAACGTCCGCGCCGGAGCCGCGGA
>JANMRV010000288.1:0-1780 GCA_031388685.1 Planctomycetota bacterium | reverse complement strand
CTGAGCTCCTCCAGACGGATGCCGTGCAGCGTCGCGACCAGGACGTGCTGCTCGATCTGGCGCATCACGCGCCGCGAGAGCACGGTCACCGGCGAGCACACGCCCATGCCGCCGGTGTTGGGCCCGGTGTCGCCGTCGCCGACCTGCTTGTGGTCCATCACCGGATCGAGGATCAGCAGCGCTTCCCCGTCGGTGATCGCCAGCACGGAAACCTCCTCGCCCTCGAGGAATTCCTCGATCACGACTTCATTGCCAGCGTCGCCCAGCGTGCGCTCCTCCATCAAGGCGTCGAGCAGCGTGCAGCCCTCGCGCGCGCTCTGCACGATCGTGACCCCCTTCCCGCCGGCGAGTCCGCTGGCCTTGACGACCTGCGGCCACTGCGTGCAGGACTCCAGGTACGACTTCGCCGTGCCCGAGCGATCGAAGCGCCGCGATTGCGCGCAGGGAATGCGGTGGCGCGTGAGGAATTCCTTGGCGAAGACCTTGGAGCCCTCCAATCGCGCGCCGCTCGCGTCCGGTCCAAAGACCAGGATTCCGGCCGCACGCAACTTGTCGGCGAGTCCCAGACAGAGCGGTTCCTCGGGGCCGATCACGGCAAGTTCGACCGCTTCGCTCTTGGCTAGTTCGACCAGCCCAGGAATGTCGTTCGCCTTGATCGGCACGTTGCGCGCGACCGAGGCGGTGCCGGCGTTCCCGGGAGCGCAAAGCACCTCCGTGACCAGCGGGGAGGAACGGATTTTCCAGCACAACGCGTGCTCACGCCCGCCGGAACCGACGACCAAGACCTTCATCCGTGAATCCTCATTGTCTGCGATCGGCGTTCGAGCCGGATCGGCCAAGCCGCAGAGAGTACGCCATCGCCCGGTTCGCGCGCCAGTGCGCTCCCTCGCTCCAGGGTTGGATCCGCGCTACCCTAGCGGGCTCGCGCGGGGAGTACCTCAGTTGGTAGAGGGGTAGCTTTGGGTGCTACCAGTCGTGGGTTCGAGTCCCATCTCCCCGACCAGGCGCCCGTAGCTCAGTTGGATAGAGCATCCGATTTCTAATCGGACGGTCGCAGGTTCGAGTCCTGCCGGGCGCGCCCTTTGCCAGACCTGAACGCGCCCGCAAGGATCTGCGCCGCGCCAGGCGCCGGCATGAGCGTGCCGCAAGCCGCGGAAGGCCGCTCAAGAGTCAGCGAACTGAGTGGGATCGGGCTGCGCTTCAGCGGCGACAGCCTCGCGTGCAAACGCTTGGATCGTCGAGGGGGTGCTTTCGACGGCCGTGGCGGGGCGAATCTTTGGCAGCGCGCGTCGCACGCAGTCCGGCGACGGCGATACGGGCACGTGCCTCGTCGCAACGCGCAGGCGTGTGGCGATCGCCTCGTGCCGACCGCGCGCACCGATCGCTGCAGCCTCTGGCGCGTACTGCATTGAGGAATCCGCCGCTTACCGTATGGCGACCCGAGACTTGCGCGCGTTTGGCCGATCGCGACGTGCTCGAGGACTAGCATGGTTTCCATGAAGACCCTGCTTGCCGCGTGGATGCTGCTGCTCACTGCCATGCTTCCCGCCTGTTCAGAGCGCGCGCCTTCCTCGGAGCAGATCGCGATCGCGCTGATCGAACGTGTCGGCGGCAAGTACGAACGTGCGGGCGGCCAGCCGACAGGCGCGATCGAGTCAATCGACTTGAACAAGAGCGCCGTGACCGACGACGACTTGGCTGCGCTGCGCGGATTGGATTCGCTCCTGAAGCTCGACCTGCGCTTGACCGGCATCGGCGACGGCGCGGCGGCTCACCTGGC
>JANMRV010000253.1:0-14944 GCA_031388685.1 Planctomycetota bacterium | reverse complement strand
GGACACTAAACTGGCGCGGTGACTGCCCACGCAGCTTCGAACTCGCCGGGAGCCTGGCCCTATCGCCTTTCCCTGGCGACCTGGATCGCTTCGATTCCGCTCGTGCTCTTCGGTGGAACGGTCACGACGCTGCATGCCGGCATGGCCGAGAACGGCTGGCTCAATCCCGACGGACATTTTCTGTGGGCCTATCCGGTCGACAAACGCTTCGCCAACATCGGCGTCTTCTTCGAGCACCACCACCGTGAGTTCGGCTCGCTGGTCGGAATGCTCGCCATCGCCGCGGCGATCGCGGCGTGGAAACTGGAGTTGCGCCCGTTGGCGCGAAGGCTGCCGGCCTTCGCCTTGCTCGCGGTCTGTGTGCAGGGACTGATCGGCGGCCTGCGCGTGCTCGAGAACAGTCCTGACCTGGCCTTCTTGCACGGCGTGCTGGCCCAGGCGGTGTTCACGCTTCTCGCAGCGACCGCGCTCTATCTTTCGCCGCGTTGGCGCTCGGCCGTCCCAAGCGCGTGCAAGACTGCCGCGCGCCTGCAGCGCACGACGGCGATCGGCGTGGGACTCGTGTTCACGCAGGTGTTCATCGGCGCCTGGTTTCGCCATTCACGCGCCGACATCGCACTGGCGCTGCACGTGATCCTGGCCGTCGGCGTGCTCGGCGCGGTCGTCTCCATGACGCGTCAGATGGACTCCGCGGTCGAACAGGGTGTGCGTGGGGGCAGTGATCGGAGCGTGCTGATCGGCGTCAAGCGACGCTTGCATTCGCTAGTCGGCATCCAGGTTCTGCTGGGCGCTGTCGCCTATTTCTATGTTTCCGAGGCGAGCGGCGCTGCACAAGCACAGGTCTCGATGGGGGAGGCGATCTTCGCCACGGCGCATGTTGCGATCGGCGCGCTGCTGCTCGCAGAGACCGCCGCCGCGGCGATGTGGGCGCGCCGAGTCGTCTGCACGCAGGCTGTGCCTGCGGCGCTGGGCATGGAAGGCGCGCGATGAGAAGCGACCTGCCGCTCGAATCGCTGGCCGCGCAAATCGAGCGCAGCTCGCTGCTCGCAGCCTGGCTCGATCTCACCAAGTCGCGCATCGCGACGATGGTCGTGCTCTCGGCCTTCGTCGGTGGGCTCTTGTCCGCGGCACCCGAGCTTCTGTGGTCGCGCGCTGCGCTCGCCGCGCTGTGCGTCGGCCTGGTCGCGGCCAGCTCGGCGATTTTCAACCACTCACTCGAGCGCGATACCGATCGACTGATGCACCGCACGCGCCATCGGCCGCTGGTCACAGGGCAAGTGCGCGTTCGCGACGCCTTGATCGGCGCGTCCGTTCTGGGACTGGCCGGCACGCTGGGACTTGCGCTCAGTTTCAATTTGCTCAGCGCGCTGCTCGCGCTGAGCACGCTGGTTGCCTATGCGCTGGTCTACACGCCGTTCAAGCGCGTCTCGACGCTCAACACCATCGTCGGCGCGGTGCCCGGTGCCATGCCGCCGTTGATCGCCGCCACCGCTGTTGCCGGATATCCGTCCAGCTGGGGCTGGTCCTTGTTCGCGCTGCTGTTCTGCTGGCAGTTTCCGCACTTCATGGCGATCGCCTGGCTGTACCGCGAGGACTACGCGCGCGCCGGAATGAAGATGCTGCCCGCGATGCCCGGCAACGAAGGTCTCGCCGGACGCCAGGCGTTGCTCTACGGCCTGACCGGACTGCCGATCTCGCTCTTGCCGACGCTGCATGGCGAAGCCGGACTCGTGTACGCGATCGCGGCGCTGGCGCTCGGCGCGTGTTACGTGGGCGCGGCCTGGCGTTTTTCGCGTCTGGAGGATCGTCCCCGGGCGCGCATGCTGCTGCTGGTCTCGATCGTGTACCTGCCGGCAATGTTCGCGGCGATGTTCCTCGATCCGACCGTGCTCGCAGGCTTCCACGGTTGACGGAAACTCAAGCTCACCTCGAAACATGATTCGTGAAATCGCCTCGTTCGCAACTTGCATGCTGCTCGCGCTGGGCGTCGGAGCGTGTGGCGGCGATGACGTCGTGGCCGGCGGCACCAGCGGCCGGACCGTGCTCGAACTCGCGGACAACGATCCCGGGAGCCTGGCTTCGGTCGCGCCGTTCGAGTTCAGCTCCAGCGAAGGCAAGAAGATCACACAAGCCGACTTGCTCGGCAAAGTCTGGATCGTCGACTTCTTCTTCACGACCTGCAGCGGTCCGTGCCCGCGCATCACGGGTCAGATGCGCCTGCTGCAGGACGAACTCGCCGGTTCGAACGTGCAGTTGGTCTCGATCTCGGTCGATCCCGCGACCGACACGCCCGAGGCGCTGCGCGACTACGCGAGCCGCGTGGGCGCGGACCTGGATCACTGGTGCTTCCTGACTGGAGACGAAGCGGCGACTTTTGAGTTGATCAAGAGTTCGTTCGCCCTGCCCGTCGAGCGGCAGAACGAAGCCGCGCTCGGATTCCAGGTCAGCCACGCGACCAAACTCGTGGTCGTCGACGCCAAGGGCAGGGTGCGCGGCTATTACGCCGGTGAGACGCCCGAGGGGCGCGCCATGGCGCGCACGCGAGCGCTGTGGCTCGAGGCGCACAAGGATTCATGAGCGTTTCGCTGCCGGCGATCAACGCGAGTCTGAATGCGACCGCGGCGCTGCTGCTCTTGCTCGGGCTCGTGGCGATCAAGGCCGGTCGGCGCGAGCGCCACGGGCACCTGATGAAAGCCGCGGCGCTGACCAGCGCCCTTTTCCTCGCCTGCTACCTGTACTACCACCTGGCCGTCGCGCGCGGTCAGCCGACGAAGTTCAATGCCGCCGGCGGGCCGCGCGTGGCGTACCTGGTCCTGCTGATCAGCCATACGGTTCTCGCGATCGTCAATGTGCCGCTCGTGCTGCGCACTTTGTGGCTCGCGCACCGCGCGCGCTGGGATGAGCATCGGCGCCTGGCCAAGCTTACGTTCCCGATCTGGATGTACGTGTCGGTGACCGGCGTCGCGATCTACGTCGTGCTTTATCACTTCAATCCCGCGCCCGCGCTGACCTGAGTTTTTTTCGCGCGATTTTCTGGAAATTTGAGCCGTCAGGGGCGGCTGGTGCGGTCGTTGGGATATGCAACCCGACGATCAGGCTCGCCTTGGATCTGGCGCGTGCGAACTCTTGCGCGCATTTCTCGCCCCGTTTCGTGCAGGCGGAATCTCCTGCCTCGTCGTGTTCGCGATCAGCGCGTCCATCGCCCTGGGTTGGTCCAAGGTGCGCGGAGCGCAGGGACCCGCGCAGAACTCGCGCGTCGCGGTCTGGCTCTGCGATCGCGACGGAGACCGGGTATTCGGTCTCGATCGCGATCTGTTGGTCGTCAAATCCGTGGCGCTGCGCGCTCCGATCGAAGTGGAGGCCCGTCCCGATGGCGGAGCGTGGATCGTCTCCTCGGTCGACGCCGATCCGCTGGGGCCACATCGGCTGTCGCGCTTGCTCCACGATGGCACGCTCGCGGCGCGCACGCCTCTTGGGCCGATCCTTGACCTCGACTGCGACGAGCTCGGCCGCGCAATCGTCGTCGACCTCGCTGGGGCGGGCGCGCGCGTGAGTGCTTTCGACGCGAATGCAACCGCCGTCTGGACACGTGCCTGGCCCGGTGCGCTGTGTGCCGCCGCCGCCGCCGGCTATTGCCTGGTCGGAACGCAAGCAGGCGAGCTCGTCCGGTTCGACTTGAACGCTCCGCTGGCTTCGCCTCTGCGCTTGAATTTTGGCGGCCCCATCTCCGATGTTGCGACCGGCCCCTCGGCCGGCCGCTGGTGGGTTCTGGACGCCAGCGGCGCCTGCAGGCTTGCCCTGTTGGACACGAATCTGACCGTGCTCTGGTCGCGCCCGGTGGGCTTGCACGCGTTGCACATCGTGCCGACCGCCGGGCTCGAGCGCGTCTGGATCGCTGACACGACACAGCCCCACGTCCGACGCTTCGGCCCCGGCGGCGTCCTCGAAGTCGATCGTCCGAACATGCCGCTCGGCGGATTGGATCGCGGCTGTGGCGCCGCACAGGGGAGCGGGCTCTTTGCCGCGCCCGGAGCGCTCCTGCGTCTCGATGGCCTGGGGCAGAACTCGCCCGGCCAGGCGGGCTTCGACTTTCTCGTCGATGTCTCAGCAACACGCGGTTGACCGCCGCGCTCGGGATCCGCCGTCAGACGGCGGACTGCAAATGGATTCCATACTTGCGCATGCGCCGCCACAGTGTCGTGCGGCTGATGCCCAGTTCCTTGGCCGCCTGATCGAGCCGTCCCGGATGTCCGGATACGGCGCGCATGACCAGCAGCTTTTCGCGGTCGCCGAGGTGCTCAGCCATGGGCGCCCACGCGTTCGTGCGCACGAGACCGGCTTGCCGCAGCGTCAGCTCCAGGGTTCCGTCTTCGATCTGGCCGCGCTGCGCGAGTGCAGCGCATTGGCCGAGCACCGCGAAGAGCTGAGCGACGTTGCCCGGGAAAGTGGTCGTGCGAAGCCGCTCGACAGCTTCGGCCGCGATGTGCAATGCGACGCCGTGTTCGCGTTCGAAAGTCGTCAGGAAGCTCGCGATCAGCCCGGGAACATCCTCCTGGCGCTCGCGAAGCGAGGGAACCTGGAGGGTCACGGCCTCGCGCAGGCAGGCCAGGCCCGCATGGAGCCGATC
This sequence comes from Planctomycetota bacterium, assembly GCA_031388685.1. Lineage (GTDB taxonomy): Bacteria > Planctomycetota > UBA1135 > UBA1135 > JADJQU01. Next base: position 10,317 of record JANMRV010000253.1, on the reverse strand, counting down.
CGACTCGAGCAACTCCGCGGGGGTGGCCGAGAGCGTGATCATGATCCGTGAATCGATCCTCACGGACTCTTCCGAAGCTACGGGAGACATCGATCCACTCGCCAATTCGCGGCCGAGTTCCTGCTGAGCCTCGCGGCTCATGCGCTCGATGTCGCGCAAGATCAGCGTGCCGCGCTCGGTCCGCTTGAGTTGACCGGGCTGGACTTTCCTCTCGACGATGCGCCGTCCGAACAGTTTCGCTCGCAGTTCGTCAGTGGACGCGCCGGCCAGCGAGAGGAACGCGATGGTCTCCTCGCTGCGCGCGGACGAGTAGTGCAAGGTCCGGCCAAGGAATGCACGGCCGCTGCCGGGCTCCCCGCAGATCACGGCGAGTTCGCCTCCCAGCGCGATTCGCGGCAGAGCCGAGACCAGCGCAGTCATACGCGGCGAGATCGCGACCACGTGCTGGATCTGGTGGCGGGAGCACAATTCACCCCGCAACGACTGCAGTTCCGCCTCCATGCGACGGCGCTCCAAGAGGGTGCGAATGCGAGCCTGAACTTCCTTGGGCCGCAGCGGCTTCATCAAGTAGTCCGCCGCACCTTGCGCCATGGCATCCACGGCTCCGTCGAGGCAGCCGTACCCTGTCATCAGCACGACATCGGTGCCGGGGTGTGCTCTTCCGATGGCTCGCAGCAATTCGAAGCCGTCCATTCCGGGCATGCGGATGTCGCACAGAACGAGGTCATGTGGTTCACGTGCGAGCAAGTCCAGCGCCGCCTCAGCGTTGGGAACCGGACTGACGTCATGGCCACAGGAGGTCAGGACCTCTCTGAGGACGTCGAGAACAATCGGTTCGTCGTCAACGATCAGAATGCGACCGATCATGAACTCCAGCCCGCAAGTACCTAGTGGATGAAGGAACGGACATGAACCGCCAGAGGTGGCGGACGAACTGCGCAGCTCAAGACCAGCAGGCCGGAATAACTCCGTGCCGAGGGGCAGAGTTCATGAACTGCTCTCGCCGAAGGAGTCTCCCCAAAGGGAGGGAGCCTGCGCAAGCCCGCTGTCGTGCTTTCTCGCCCAAACTCAGCCTGTGCGCCGAGTCCCGCGTTCCAGGGCTGGAACCGCGCTGCCCTCAGCCAGCGGAACCGCCGCCCAATCGACGGCGGCGGGCCGGCTCGTCATGACCGAGATTGCGCTCGAGCCCAGCCATGAATGCCCAGGTCGAAGTCGCGATGTCCTGCCGGCCATTGGCCATGGCCAGGTCGGCGAACTTGCGCAGATGCCGGGCCAACTTGGGTATGGATTTCAAGACCGCGTGGTCGGGCGGAATCACCCGCTCAAGTTTGGCCTGCTCCCTGAATTGCAGATCCAGGATGCGCTGCTGAAGTTCGGCAATCCGTTCTTCGTCAGAACGACGCTCTTTGGCGCGTTTCGAGCGTAATTTCGTGCTGGTTTCCATGGTCGAAATGGACGGTAAGCGCGAGGCAGGAACCGTGCGGCGAAACACAGACTCTCTTTGAGAATTGCGTCGCTGCAGCGGGGCGGTTCCCGAACCCAAAGCGGGTTCGATCGTACCGCGCGGGTCTTCGCGCCGTGCCCGCAAGCTCCACGCGGAAGCATTGCCATTTGGGCACTCAGTAAAAGACAAATCTAACCGCGAATCGGAATGAAGGGAAGTCTGAGCGGCCGGCGAGGCCGGTGCACGCCGCGCCTGGGCCCTCCGGCGTGCCCGAGGCCCCCCTGAATTGCGTGTTTGGCTGCGCTCGCGTACGCTCCGGGTTTCCAACCAGGGATCTCCAACCGCGCGGGACGCCTCCCCCTAGCCCGACCGGGGTGAGGACGCGCTGCGCTCCGCTACCCCCGTGCACGACGACATCGACCGCATCTTGATCAGCGAGCTGGAGATCCGCGCCGGTATCGATCGGATCGCGGCGGAGGTGACGCGCGCGTACACCGGCCGCGATTTCACGGTCGTCGCCGTGCTCAAGGGATCCTGCGTCTTTGCCTCCGACCTGATCCGGCGCATCCCGGTGCCGCTGGAACTCGCCTTTCTCGCCGCGTCTTCGTACGGAAGCGGGACCACGTCCAACGATCTGCGCATCAATTTCCTGCCGCTCGACAGCGAGATCGCCGGCAAGAATCTGCTGCTCGTCGACGACATCCTCGACACCGGCCGCACGCTGTTTCGCCTGAAGCAGGAGATGGCGAGCCGCGGAGCGAAGGAAGTTCGCACCTGCGTGCTGCTCGACAAACCTGCCCGGCGCTCCGTGGAATTCCAAGCCGACTTCCGCTGCTTCGAGGTCCAGGATCTGTTCGTCGTCGGCTATGGCCTCGACTTCGCGGGACGCTACCGCAATCTGCCCTACGTCGGCGCGCTCAAGGCCGAAGCCTACCAGCGCCTGCAAGGCATCGCCTAGCTCAGACAAGCGCATCCATTTTCGGATGCGCGCGCTCCCGTGAACTACCACCTCACCGTCGCCGAAGAGCAAGCCGGAATCATGCTCGATCAATTCCTGGTCGGCTCGTTCCCCAATTTTGCCAAGGCACAACTGCGCCGCGTCGTGCGCGACGGCAAGGTGCTGGTCAACGGCGTCTCGAAGCAGCCTTCTTGCAGGCTGCGCAGCAATGACGTCGTCTCGGTGCTGCTCGCGGACGAAGACGAGGACGAAATAGCGCTCCGTTCGGCTTCGAGCGGCCCCGAGCGAGTCGAGATTCCGCTGCTCTTCGAAGACGAGCACGTGATCGCCATCGACAAGCCGCCCCATCTGGCCTGCGAGCCGGATCGATGGGACAAGAGCCGCGCGCACCTGATCGACAGCCTGAATACGCAGCTGGCGGATCGCTCGCCACAAACCAGTCTGCGCATCGTCCATCGCCTCGACCGCGACACCAGCGGCGTCATGCTGCTCGCCAAGACCATCGAAGCCGAGCGTGTCCTGCGCGATGCGTTCGACGAACACCGTATCGGCAAGACTTACCTGGCCCTGGTCGAAGGCGACTTCGGGCTCGGCGATGGCGAGAGCGAGGTCATCGATGCTCCCCTGGGTCCCGACGCGCGTCACTCGGGCCAGATGGTCGTGCGCGACGACGGCAAACCCTCGCGCACCGAGGTTCGCGTCCAGGAGCGCTTCCACGGCTACACGCTGCTCGCCTGCCGTCCGCTGACCGGCCGCACCCACCAGATCCGCGTGCATCTGGCTTCGCGCGGATTTCCGCTGGCCGTCGATGCGGTCTACGGCCGCAGAAAATCCCTGGCGCTCTCCGAGTTCAAGGCCGGCTACCGCAAGAAGCCGGGTCGCATCGAATCGCCGTTGATCGACCGTCTCAGTCTGCATTCCGCCAGCATTACTTTCCCCTGCGTCGCCGACGTGCAGCTGAGCCTGACCGTCGCTGCGCCGCTCCCGAGCGACTTCACCCGCGTCCTCAAGCAACTCGCCAAGTTCCGGCCCACACGACGATGAGGATCAAACAACGTCTCGACGACTTTCGCGTTCGCGAACTGCTCGCGGAAGACTTTCTCCAGGAGCGCGGCGAATACCGCGTCTACCGCGTCACCAAGCGCAAGCTGACGTCGCTCGAGGCCGCGAAGGAACTCGCTCACGCAGCGGGCGTTCCTCCGGCCGATGTCGCGATGGCGGGCCTCAAGGACCGCCAGGGCGTCACGATCCAGTTCATGACGATCCGCCGCGGCCGCGAAGTCAGCCTGCGGGCACTCGACCTGACGGTCGAAACCGCCGGATTTTCGCGCGAAAGCCTGGCCAGCCTGCACAGCCTGGGCAACGCCTTCGAGGTCACGCTGCGCGGTTTGCAGCAGGAGGAACTCGACGTGCTGCGCGAAAACGTTCCGCTGCTGCGCGAGTGCGGCATGGTGAACTACTTCGACGAACAGCGTTTCGGCAACATCCGCCACAACCAGGGCTGGATCGCGCAGCAACTGATGCGCGGCGAACACGAAGCTGCACTCAAACGCCTGCTCGCGTCCTTGTCCGATCACGACGACGGTCCGGCGCGCGGATTCAAGACGGCATTGCTCGAAGCCTGGGGCGACTGGTCGACCTGCCGGGATCTGGCGGGCCGCTTCGGTCAACACCATTCGGTGTTCGAGTACCTCAAGCAGAACGACGGCGATTTCGCCGGCGCGTTCTTTCACGTGTCGTCGCGCCTGCGCCTGATCCACCTGTACGCGTTCCAATCGCACATCTGGAATCGGGCTGTCGCCGACTGCATGTCGAGCGTCGTGCCGCAGGCGGAGCGCGTCGTGCTCAGCGGCATCGAAGGTCCGCTCGTCTATCCGTCGCGCCCCCTGCCGCTGCCGGCCGACGCCACATTTCGTCTGCCGGGTGCGGGCCTCGAGGACGTGCGCGATCCCAAGCAGCGCGGCTGGCTCGAGGACGCGCTTTCGCGCGAGCGCATGGTCGCGGCCGACTTTCGCGTGGAGGGCGTCTCTGGATTCCAACTCAAGGGCGAGGAGCGCACGCTGTTGCTCCAGCCGCAACACCTGCGCGTGCGACCGCCCGAGCGCGACATCCTCAACTACGGCGCGTTCGCGGTCAAAGTGCGCTTTGAGTTGCAGCGCGGCGCTTACGCGACGCTGGTCGTGCGGCGTCTGCTCTCGACTCCCGGCCAGGCCGCCGGCCGCGAACGCGGCGCCGACCGTGGAGTGCGCGATCCGCGCACACGCGACGCGGAAGGTGAACCGCGCCAGTTCACGCAACGTCCGCCTCACGAGCAGGATTCGCGCGGCCGCGGCCGTCCGCAGCAGGGCCGTGAGGAAGGACGCGAGTTTCGCGAACGCGATCAGCGCGAGCCGCGCCGCAATCCGGTCATCGATCACCGCGAGTCGGGGGAAAGCCTGGCTCCGCCGCGGCGCGAGTCCTACGGCCGCGACTATCGCGACACGCGCGATCGAGGCCACGGCGGAGCGGACCGGCGGCCGTTCAACGACGCGGGCCGCGGCGGCGGCGACCCTCGCGATCGCGGCTTCGATCAACGCGGGGGCTCCGGCCAACGCGGCGGTTTCGACAACCGTGGTGCTTCCGATCAGCGCGGGGGCCAGGGGCAGCGCGGCGGCTACGGACAGCGCCAGGGCTTCGGTCAACGCGGCGGGTACGGTCAGCACGGCGGGAGCGGTCAGCACGGCGGTTCAGATCAACGCGGTGGCTACGCTCCGCGCGAGGGTTTCGGCCGGGGCCGCGCTCCAGGTCAGGGCTTCGGCTCGCGCGAGGGCGCTGACCAACGCGGCCGTTCTGACCAGCGCGGCAACTTTGGTGAGCGCGGCGGTTTCGATCCGCGCGGCGGCTTTGGGCAACGCGACGGCAATCGAGAGCGTCCTCCCTATCAACAAGGTGGCCCGAGCAACGAGCGACCGGGTGGCGCCGGCGGCTGGCGCGGCCCGGGGAATTTCAACGCGCAGGACCAGCGCAGCTCCCGCCCGCCCGGCCAGGGCTTTGGCGGCCAGGGTCGCGGACCCGGTTTTGGTGCGCAGCGGCCGTGGAGCGAAGATCGCGGGCGCAATTTCTCGCAGCGGGATCAGCGCAGCGGCCCGCCGGGAGCGGACGATCGTCCGTCGCGACGCGACGCCGGCTTTCGACCTCGCGACGACGACCGAGACCGGAGTCGGCCGAAGAATTCCGGCGCCGAACACGAACTGCCGCGCGACGACGCTTGATCCAGCGCCGGCGCGCGTGCGAATCTCCTTGGCTATCATCGCCCGTGCTCCTCTGCGCAAGACCGCCGACGCGGTCCAGGCGGCCTGGAGGCACGCCGTGAGACAACCCTAGGGAGCCTGTGCGCGCATGACCGAGAAGTTGGTGGTCGGTGTGATCGGAGGATCGGGCTTGTACGCCATCGACGGTCTCGAAGACCTGCGCGAGATTTCGCTCTCGACTCCCTTCGGCGAACCCAGCGACGCCTACGTCACGGGCCGGCTCGCGGGCATCGACATGGTGTTCCTGCCGCGCCACGGCCGCGGACATCGAATTCAGCCCTCGGACCTGAACTTCCGCGCCAACATCTGGGGCCTGAAACAACTCGGCGTCACGCGCATCCTCTCGGTCTCCGCCGTCGGCTCGATGCGCGAGCACATTTCACCGGGCGACTTCGTGGTCATCGATCAGTTCATCGATCGCACGCGCCACCGCGTCGACACATTCTTCGGAGACGGCGTCGTCGCGCACGTCATGTTCGCCGATCCGGTATGCGCCGAAGTGCGCCGCGCTCTGCTCCTGGCCGCGAAGCAAATCTCAGTGAAAGCGCACGACGGCGGCACGTACCTCAATATGGAGGGTCCGCAGTTTTCCACGCGCGCGGAGTCGAAGCTCTATCGCAGCTGGGACGTCGACGTGATCGGCATGACTAATCTTCAGGAGGCCAAACTCGCCCGCGAAGCGGAGATGTGTTACGCGACCCTGGCGATGTCGACGGACTACGACTGCTGGCACGAAAGCCACGAAGCCGTCAGCGTCGAGGCGGTGGTCGCCGTGATGCACAAAAACGTCGACAATGCACGCCGGCTGATCAAGGCGGCGGTGCCCATGCTCGCGGGCGAGATCAAATGTTCGTGCGGCAGCGCGTTGCAGCATGCGATCATGACGGCGCGCGATCAGATCTCGCCCGTGGCGCGCAAGCGACTCGGCCTCTTGCTCGCGAAGTACCTGCCTTGAACCCGCTCGAGCGAGCAACGCTGCTGGCGGCGAAGCACTGCGCCATGCTCGTGCAACTCGCGGCAGTATCGCTGCTGGCCTGCTCGAGCGAGCCGACGATTCCCAAGGACTTTTTCGAGAAGTTGCCGACACACGCGCGCGTGTCGAGCGGGCACACCGGCCCCGACGTGATGGCGGCCGAATCCGGGCCAGGGCGTTTCGCCAAGCCATTGTACGAGAACTTCGATGTCGAACGCGCCATGGCCAGCGTGCGTTTCGTCGACGGTTTTTACCGCGCGCCCGGCAACGACGGCTTCGAAGCTTCGCTCGATCACGTGAAGCAGCGGCTGGCGGACGCCGGCTTCGGCGTGCGCGAAGGGCTGCTGCTCGAAGAGCTCTCCACGGACCTCGGCGCGCCGGCCTGGACGCCGATTTCAGCGCGCCTGGAATTGAAGTCGGCTGGGCAAGCGCGCGTGCTGCACTCCTTCGACACGCCGGAGGGAGCGGATCGAACGATGTTGCCGGTCGGCGCGCCCTCGGGCAGCGCGGAAGGCCGACCGGTTTTCGCCCTCGACAAACTCGAAAAGGGCGATGTCCTGGTGGTCGACGCTGCCTCCAAGGGGAATCCCGCCGCGGCGCACGAGCGCGGTGCGAGCGCGCTGCTGATCGCCTCGCTCGAGGACTACAACGTCGATCCCAGCGGCAAGAAGCGGCATCTCGACGCGATCCAGTACCGCGGCATCCAACGCGGTTCGCCGATTCCCGTGCTGCAGATTTCGCGCCGTTCCTTCGACGCGATCCAAGCCGCCGCCAAGGCGGATGCGAAGACTCGAGTGCATGTCGAAGCGCTGGTGCGCAGCGATGACCGCAAGCTGCGCACGTTGGTCGCGACCGTGCTGGGCAGCGACCGTCCCGGCGAGTGCGTCGTCACCGTCGCCCATGTCCAGGAGCCCGGCGCTGTCGACAATGCCAGCGGCGTCGGCGGCATCTGCGAAGTCGCCTGCACGCTGGCCGCATTGCTGTGCGCACAACCGGCTCCGAAGATCGAGCGCCCCTCGCGCAGCGTCGTATTCCTGTTCGGCGACGAGATGCGCGAGTCGAGCATCTGGCTCGAAGCGAAAAGGCTCACCACGCTGGCCGCCATCTCGGCCGACATGATCGGTGCATCGCGCGAAGCCACGGGCGCGGTCGCGCTACTCGAGCGCGGACCCGATCCGGGCGCGGTCAAGGCTCTGCCGCCGGACAAGCACACGGCCTGGGGACAGACCAAGGTCAGCTACGACGAACTGCGCCCGAATGGCGTCAACGTCGTGCTGCGTATCGCGCTCGTCGACATCGGCGCGTTGGCCAAGGGTTGGGCAACGCAGGAGAATCCGTACGAAGGCGGATCGGACCACGACATCTTCTTGCGGGCCGGCATTCCCGCGGCGCTGTTGTGGCACTTCACCGACTTCGCCTACCACACGAGCCTCGATCGCATGGATCACGTCGATCCACAGGAAGTGCGCCGCATGGCTTGCGCCGTCGCGGCCGCGGCGCTTGCGCTCGCCGATCCCAAGCCCGCGGATCTCGACCGCTACTTGCGCACGAACCTGGCCGAAAAAAAGCTGCGCATCGGCGCCGCCAAGGACGAAGAATTGGCGGCCCACTGGGAAGCCTGGTCGGAAGCCGTGCGACAGTGGTTTCGACGCGAGTGCCTGCGCCTTGCCCCCGACGAAGTCCCCAAGAAGAAAGAGTGAACGTGAGCCAAGCACATCAGTCCGAATCGACATCTGGAATTTCCAAGGCAATCGACCGGCGCACGTTGCTCACCGCGACGGGGGCAGCCGCAGCCTCGCTGGCCTGTGCGACCGTGGGTGCCTCGCCGTCGAACGGTTCTGCGCAGCAACCAGGTCAGCAGAAGCCCGCTCGCGCGGTGCGCACGGATTATCCCGTGATGGTCGGCAGCGCGAATGCGCTGCCCGGCATGCAGCGCTTCTACGCGGCGCTCACTTCCGGAGCAGCTCCGCTCGACATGGCGATCGAAGTCGTGAAGATCGTCGAGGCCGATCCCAACGACCATTCCGTCGGCCTGGGCGGATTGCCGAACGAACGCGGCGTCGTGCAACTCGATGCCGCGTGCATGCACGGCCCGACGCACAACTCCGGCGCCGTGGCCTGCATCGAGAACATCCTGCATCCCAGCGAAGTCGCGCGACTGGTCATGGAGCGCACCGATCACTGCCTGCTCGTCGGCAGCGGCGCCTACGAGTTCGCGCGCGCCCACGGCCATGCGCACGTCGAACTCCTGACCGACGAAGCGCGCGCGATGTGGCTGAAGTGGAAAGAGTCCTCGAGCAAGGACGACGATTGGCTGGAGCCGGCCGCCGAGCAGAAGAAGTCCACCAAGACGGGCAGGCTCGAAGGCCCGAGCGTGCTGACGGCTTCGCGCCTGCGTGCCCAGGGCATCGCCCACACCTGGGGCACGATCCACTGTTCCGCGCTCGGCAAGAACGGCGATATCGCCTGCACGACGACCACTTCAGGCCTCTCGTGGAAGATCCCGGGTCGGGTGGGGGACTCGGCCATCATCGGCGCCGGTCTTTACTGTGACATGGAGGCCGGCAGCGCCGGTTCCACCGGTCGCGGCGAAGCCTCGGTGCTGTCCAACGGAAGTTTCGCGATCGTCGAGTTGATGCGTCAGGGCGCCAGCCCGCGCGAGGCCGGCTTCGAGGTCCTGCGACGCATCGTTCGGCAGGTCGAACGCCAGTCGAAGTGGCAGCCGGCGCTGATGCGCAAGGACGGCACGCCGGACTTCAACATCCACTTCTATGTGCTTGGCCTCGACGGGACGACCGCGGGGGTCGGGCTGCACAAAGGTGACGGCGGCGCGACCTTCGCGCTCGCCGATCCCGAGCACGGCCCGCGGCTCGAGCCGGTCGATTGCCTGCTGGCCTGACGCGTGGCGGGGCTGCCGACATCTCTGCCCGGCAAAGCACTTGACGCCCTGTGAGTTGGACCTAGCCTTGGAGCTGTGCCTTCCTCGCTGAACGACCCCTCCGCGCGGCCTGTCGCCGTGGCCACACGAGCTGCGGACAACCTGCACTTCATCCGCGCGACGATGGAGCGTTCGGTGCTGTTCACCGCGCTGCCGGGGAGTGCCGGAGTCTTGCTGGGTCTCGACGGAATCGTCGCCGCGATCGTCGGGGCGCAGTCCAAGACGCCGGAGCAATGGCTCGGCGTCTGGATCAGCGCGGCTTTCCTCGGCCTTGCGATCGGCCTGTGGTCGGTGGCGCGGCGTGCGCGACAACTGGCCGTGCCGCTGACCCGCGGGCCTGCGCGCAGCTTCGCTTTCGGATTGGCCGTGCCGCTGACGGCCGGCGCGCTGATCACGGGCGCGCTCTGGCGCTATGGGGCCTTCGGCGCGATGCCGGCTACCTGGATGCTCTTGTACGGATCCGCGTTGCTCTCGGCCGGTACATTCAGTTTGCGCCGCGTGCGCGGCATGGGCGCTGCATTCTTTGTCCTCGGAGCGCTCTCGCTCAGCGTGCCGTTGCCGCCCGTCGGCTGGGTGAACAACACGTTGCTCGCGCTGGGCTTCGGCGGCCTGCACCTGACCTTCGCCTTCCTCGTGGCGCGCGACGCACGCGCACAGAGCTCACATGTCTAGCTCGCCGAAGGAAAACGAAAGCACGCGCGACAGCGACCGGCA
>JANMRV010000248.1:0-19135 GCA_031388685.1 Planctomycetota bacterium | reverse complement strand
GCTGATCGAATCGGTGTCGAGTAGCGCCGGCAGTTCGAAGTCGAAACCGTCCTTCTCCTCGCCGGCCTTCACTTCGAAGGCAGCGCTGACACCGAAGCCGCCACCGTCGCGCTCGCCCCACAGCCGCCATGCTCCGGCGGGAACGCTGCGCAGGTCGAAATGGCCCTCGCTGTCGGAGTGTGTCACCAGCACGCGATCGAAGTGCATCGAACCGTGGCGTCGCAGGAGACCTGGATCGTCGACGCCGTGCTCGGCGCTGGAAAGCCCGACCGTCGCGTTCGGCAAACCCTTGCCTGCCCCGTCGTGCACCAGTCCGCGAATGCGCGCTTCGCGATCGAGCACGACTTCGCCGAGGTCTACGACCGCTTCCGCCGCCAGTGTCGCTCGCATGCTGCGCGTCGCGCAGCCCGTGCGCGTGGCCGTGAATTGAAAAACGAGATCGCGGCGATCGTTCTTGAACTCGATGCTGAGTTCCGCGCGTCCGTCGGCGGCGCTGGTCGTCGATGGCTTACCTTCCTTGGCGACGGTGAATTGCACGCGGTCCCAGGGTTGGCCGATCGAGTCGACGAAGCGCGCGCGGACCGTGGCCTTCGAATCGGCGACCTTCGCGGTTTCGGTTGCAACCGCGGGTGCCAGCGCCGATTCCATTTTGGTCGCGTCGACGCCGCTCGCAGGCGTGAGGGCCTCGCGTTCTGGAGTCGCCGGAGTGACCGGCTCGGAAAGCTCCTTTTTCTCCGCGATCGTCGGCGCGGGAGCTTCGGCGATCGGCAAGGCGGGTTGGTCGCGATCCTGCGTCCACCACCAGCCCGCGCCGAGGATCAAGAGAATCGCCGCCGCCAACGCGAGCTTCAGTGTCGCTGCCATGGGTTCCTCCCGGGGCAGCGTACTCTCGGGGCTGGGCCCGGTCAGCGCTCGAGCGTCAAGTCGAAGTAAGTCGTGCGGTCGGCGGAGACGCTGGCGGACCAGTCGATCTTGCGCTCCTTGGGGCCCGTCGTCGTCGAGACCCCGTCGCCGATCTCCTCGTCGCTTTCCATCACCAGCCACGGGCCCACGGAAAGGCCTTCGAAGCGGAAGACGCCGTCGTGACCCGACAGCATCGTGCGCGGGTGACCGTCGCCGCAGGTGACGCCGACGATCGCGCCGACGACTGGCGTGCCGTCCTTGGCGCGGGCACGGCCTTCGATGGCCCCGCCGGCGGTGAGTTCGATCTCGATCGGAGTGGAAGCAGCGTCCAGGTCGATCGGACCGACTACGGTTGCCGCGAAACCCTTCGCGACGCAGCGCAGGTAGAGCGGGCGCTTGCCCGGCAACCGATCCACATTGCCCTGCAGCTTCAACGCGAAGCTGCCGTCGGCCGCGGAGGTCGCTGAGTTGTCCGTCATCGGGCTCATCAGACTTGGAAAGCCGTTCACCATCATGCTCTGCCCGGCGCGAATTCCTGACAGGGCCTCCACCAACGCTCCGGAAATGACGCTGCCGGGAGCGGTGACGCGACCGCGCAGTACGGGAGCGACTTCGAGGACGATCTCGAGTTCGGCGGGCAGACTCTCGGGCATGAGGTCCTCCAAAGTGCCCTCGACATAGCCATCGGCCGAAACAATCAACTTGAACGGGACTCTCGGCACTTCGAACTCGTAGTTGCCCACCTCGATCTCACGCGCTGCCTGCGGATGGCCGGTGAAGCCCGTACCTGATGTGCGCTCGTAGAGCATGAGCTTGACGCCAGCCACCGGCTCGTTCGCGGGACCGCGGACACGCAGCCTTGCCAGTTGCTGGGCACCCAAGTCAGCGAGTTGGATTACAAGGTCGCGCGCGCCGGGAGCGATACCGTGCGTCGTGGAACTCGCCCAGCGCTTCCCCTCCTGTTCAGCGCTGAGAGCGCCGGGCGCGTCCGTGTTCAGGACGATCTCGAATCGCCCACTTCCGTTGGACACCGCGCTGACACTGCCCGAGCTGCCGCGGCCCGACTTCCAAAGATAAGTGACCCTTGCCTGCGACACCGGCGCCCCATCGGGAGCGAGAACAATTCCGCTGATCGTGTCCGTCGGCAGAAGCGCGGGCACTTCGAAGTCGATGCCTTCCTTGACTTCGTCCGCCTTGAGCTCGAAGAAATCGCTGGCGCCGTATCCGAGTCCCTCGCGATGGCCCCAAAGCTGCCACTTGCCCGCGGGAAACGCACGAAGCTCGAACGCGCCGCGCGCGTCCGAGTGCGTGACGATGATCATCCGGTCAAATTCGTACGGCCCATTCCGGCGTTGATTGGCGAGATCACTCGGCATGGCATCGCCCTGCAGGAGTCCGACGGTCACATCGCTCAAACCGTTCCCCTGCGCGTCGTGCACCTTGCCGAGGACGCGTGCTTCGCGTTCGATGACGACATCGCCTAGATCGACGGCGCCTCCGAGGACCAGCGAAACTCGCATCGTGCGCGTCGCGCAGCCGGAACGCGTGGCGATGAATTGGAAGTTGGGATCGCGATACTCCTCAGGGAGCGTCAACATGAGTTCCGCGCGCCCATCGGCTTCGCTCGAAGTGCTCGGCCACTTTTCCTCGTCCGCCACGGGCCAGCCTCTCTCTTCGGCCACGCGAAAAGCGACTCGAGTCCAGGGTTGACCACTCGAGTCGACGAACCGCGCGCGCACAAGCGCGTTCGATCCTGGGACGGACAGCTCAGCGACTTTCGCGGTCGAAGCGGAGCTTGCTGAAGCTGGTGCAGGCTGCGCAGGCGGAGCGAGCACCTCGCGTTCGACCACTGCGGGCGCGACGGGCTCGATCAGTTTCTCGTGTTCGTTCAGCGCAGGCGCGGCGGCTTCCGCTGAGCGAGCGCCGGGCTCTTCGCGATCCATCACGAACCACAGCCCCGCTCCGACGATCGACAACGACACTGCGGCAAGCGCAACTTTCGACATCGCTCCCATGGTCATCGCTCCTGCTGTGGCCCCGGCGGCGGCGGCTGTGCCGGCACCGATCTTGAACGTGTGCGTGAACGGAACGAGCAGCGCGCACCAGGCGTCGCGCGAACCGCACTTGCGCTGCAATCGCGCGCGCAATTCATCGAGCGCCTTCTGCGTGCGCCAGCGCACCGTGGCGTCGCTCACGCCCATGCGCCGGCCGACTTCGACGCTGGTCAGACCTTCGAAGTAGGTCATCACGATTGTCGAGCGCGCGGGTTCGTCGAGTTCGCGCACGAGATCGACGATCAGGCGCTGCGTATCGAGCCGCTCGATCGTCGCCGACGGATCGAGCGAACCTTCGTCGGCGCCGCGCGCGCGATGGCGCTCGGCCAGACGTTGCTCGCCGCGCTTGAAGTTCGAGGCCACGTGGCGCACGACGCGCGCGAGCCAAGCGTTCATGGTCGGACCCCCCAGGGGCGGACGGCGCAGGGCCGCGGCCATGGATTCCTGGACGACGTCGTCGGCCGAAGAGGCGTCGTGAACCAGGCTTTGCGCGAGCGAGCGCATCCAGTGCGCATGCGCCAGCAATTCCTCGGGCTCGATCGGCGACGCACGTTCCATCGCCCCTTCTCTATCCGCTCGGGGGCCCGGTGTTGGAGGATTCTGGTTTCAATTACGAAAAAATGCCGGGGAGAGGACCTGGCGCGAGACGGCAGGCCCGCCGGTCGTGGCCACGATTGTTACGCTGCCCGACCTGATGCCCTGCGCACTCGTATCGATCCTTGTGGCCTGCTCGCTGCTGGCCGCGCCCCAGACTCCGGCGGCTTCGAAGATCGACGACGCGCTCAAGACGCGGCCGGAGCGCACGGCGTTCGCGGAGACGAGTCGACAGGCCGATGTCGATGCGTTTCTCGTGGCGCTCGGCGCGCGCTCGGACCTCTTGCGCGTGCAATCGTTCGGCAGCTCTGAGGAGGGCCGACAGCTGGTGCTCGTCACGCTTTCGAATCCGCCGCTGAGTCAGCCGCGCGAAGTGCGCGCTCTCGCTCGGCCGGTCGTTTTCGTGCAGGCCAACATCCACGCCGGCGAAGTCGAAGGCAAGGAAGCGGTGCAGAACCTGATGCGGCGCTTGACGCTCGGCGATTTGCGGCCGCTGCTCGACAAGCTCGTGGTCATGATCGCGCCCGATTACAACGTGGACGGCAACGAAGCGATCGACGTGATGAATCGCACGGAGCAGTACGGCCCGATCGCCGGTGTCGGCAGGCGCGAGAACGCGAAGGGGCTCGACCTCAATCGCGACTACATGAAGCTCGACTCCGCGGAGGCGCGCGCGCTCGTTTTGTTGTTCAACGATTGGGATCCTGACGTGATCGTCGATCTGCACACGACCAACGGCTCGTACCACGGGTATCACCTGACGTACTCGACGCCGGTCAATCTTTCGTTCGACGCCAAGCTGCTCGATTTTCAACGCAAGACGCTGATGCCGGCGCTCGCGGACGCGATGCTCGCGAAACACGCCTTTCGCACCTACTACTACGGCAACTTCGAAGGCAAGACGCCGGGGCCCGGCGAACCCGAAACGCGCACCTGGCGCGCCTTCGATCACCGCCCTCGCATCGGCCAGAACTACGCTGGGTTGCGCAATCGCGTCGCAATCCTGTCGGAGGCCTACAGCTATCTCAACTACGAGCAGCGCATCGCCGTCAGCGAGGGATTCGTCGAAGAGATCCTGCGTTGGTCCGCTTCGAACGGATCGATGCTGCGTGAATTCACCGCCGGCCTCGATCGCGACTTCGTGAAGAGCGCGCTCGGCGACGGCGAGCTATTGCTCGGCGTGCAGTACGAAGCGCGCGCGCTGCCCGAAAAAGTGCCACTGCTCGTCGGCGAGGTGACCCACGAGGTCAATCCGCGCAATCAGAAGCCGATGACGGTCATGGTCGCGGACAAATTCACGTCGGTGCCGATGCTGGACTTCGGCTACTTCGCGCCGACGCGCAGCGTGCCGATGGCGCGCACCTATGTGTTGCCGCGCAACGAGAGCATGCGCTCGATCGTCGCGAAGCTCGTGCAGCACGGCATCGCGGTCGAGGAACTCAGCGCGCCGTTGACCGCGGAAACGACCAGTTTCATCGTCGAACACGCGGCGAAATCGGCGCGCGCCTTCCAGGCTCACAACGAAGTCAGACTCGAAGGCAAATACGTAAGCGCCGGCGCGACCCTGCCCGCCGGAACGATCGTCGTGCGCCTGGCGCAGCCGCTTGGACGCCTGGCCGCCTATTTGCTCGAGCCCGAAAGCGACGACGGACTCGTGCACTGGAATTTCTTCGATGCTTCGATCGTCGAGGGGCAAGCAGCCCCGATTCGCAAGATCATGGGCAACGTGCCGATGTCGACACGCGCGCTCGAACGCTTCTGAGCAGAGTTCTCCCTGACACCCACGTTTGGAGTCGGACCGATGCAGTTCATGTCCCACATGGAATCCACTCGCAACTTCGCACTGCTCTTTTGCGCAGCGTTTGGTTTCGCGCCGAGCGGCGCCCTCGCCCAGGATCGCCTGAAGAGCATGCCGGGCTACGAGCGCTACCAGGAAGTCGGCAAGAAGATCTCGGGCTCGGTCAAGTACGGTTCACTCACCGTCAAGTGGCTCGAGGACGGCAGCGGCTTCGATTTCAGCCGCGACGAGAAGAAGTGGCGCTTCGATCTCGCCAAGGGATCCGTGGGCGAAGCGCCCGCGGTCAAGGAAGAAGCCAAGCCTGAAACGAACGACAAACCGCGCGGGCGTGCTCCGGGTCCTGAACGCGGCCGGCAATTCAGTCAGGCCTTGTCGCCCGACGGCAAGCTCGAGGCCATCTGCCGCGATCGCGACTTGTGGATCAAGGAAAGCGAAGGCGCGAAGGAGATCGCGGTCACGACCGAAGGCGACGAGAAGACGCGCGTGAAATACGCCACGGCCTCGTGGGTGTACGGCGAAGAACTCGACCAGAACACGGCGATGTGGTGGTCGCCCGACGGCAAGAAGATCGCCTTCTATCGCTTCGACGAGAGCCCGACGCCGGACTACTTCCTGCAACTCGATCAGACCAAGATCCAAAGCCGCATGGACATCGAGGCCTACCCCAAGGCCGGCGCGCCCAACCCGATCGCAGAAATCCTGATCTACGACATCGCCTCGAAGGAGACCGTGACGGTCGACATTCGCGACGGCAAACCCTTCGATGACGCAGTGCTCGGCCATTACGCCTACAACGTGTCCTGGTCGAAGAGCGGCAACGAACTGCTGTTCAATCGCACGAATCGACGTCAGAACGTGATGGAGTTCGCCGCCGCCAATCCCGCCACGGGCAAATGCCGAGTGATCGTGCGCTAAGAATGGCTGCAAATCTGGACTGAGAATTCGCCCACCTGCAAGTTCCTCGAGGACGGCACGCGCTTCATCTGGGTTTCCGAGCGCACGGGCTGGCGGAACTTCTATCTCTATGAACTCAGCGGAAAACTGCTCGCGACGCTGACGAAGCATGAGTTCGAAGTCGCGAACATCGTCAAGCTCGACGAGAAGAAAGGCCTGCTCTACTACATGGCGCGCGACGGCGACAACCACATGAAGTTGCAGTTGCACCGCGTCTCGCTCGACGGCAAGAACGATTCTCGCCTGACCGATCCCGCGCTGAATCACAAGGTCGACATCGCGCCCGACGGCAAGTTCTTCGTCGACGTCAGCCAGACCCACGACACGCCTGCCGTGACGCGCCTGATGAACGCCGAAGGCAAACTGGTGAAGGAACTCGCCACCAGCGACATGTCGAAGTTCGACGAGCTCGGCCTCAGGCGCGTCGAATTGTTCCGCTACAAGGCCGCCGACGGAACGACCGAACTGTTCGGCATGCTTCATTTCCCTTCGGATTTCGATCCGGCGAAGAAGTACCCGCTGCTGGTGGACATCTACGGCGGCCCGGCGACGAATGGCGCCAGCGAGAACTTCTCGACGCCGAGCTCCTTGACCGAATACGGATTCCTGGTCGCCAAACTCGACTCGCGCAGTGCTGCCGGCCGCGGCAAGCGTTTTCTCGACGCGATCTACCAGAAACTCGGCGTGGTCGAGATCGACGACCTGGCCGAAGGCGTGAAGTCGCTGTGGTCTCGGCCCTACCTCGACAAGGAACGCGTCGGGATCTTCGGCACTTCCTATGGCGGCTACGCGTCCGCACTGTGCGTGCTGCGCCACCCCGAAGTCTTCCACGCGGCCTGCGCGTCCTCGGCCGTGACCGATTGGCGCCATTACGACACGATTTACACCGAGCGCTACATGTGGACGCCGCAGGAAAACAAGGCCGGTTACGACGCAGGCAGCGCGATGACGTACGCCAAGCAATCGAGCGGGCGGCTGATGCTCTACTACGGCACAGCGGACAACAACGTGCACCCGAACAACACGCTGCAGCTGGTCAAGGCGCTGCAGGCGGCGGGCAAGAGCTTTGACTTGCAGGTCGGCCCCGACCAGGGACACTCCGGCATCTCGACGGATCGGATGATGGAGTTCTTTATCGAGAACCTCAGAGCCGGCTGAACCGCGCGGCTTTGGGGCAAGCTTCGGAGCCGTACGCGGAAGGCCGGAGCATGCCCGTCGAAGCGCGCCGGTCATGAACCTGAGGTTGACCACGGCTTGAGTCCTTTCCGCGGGCTGCGACCCCTGGTTCGGCTGACCTTGCATGTCTGGACTTTGGGTCCGACAGTGGCGTGGGCGGCCGGCCCCGAACCTTTTGGCGTGGGCGTCCTCCAGGTCCAGCCAAACGGCTCAAAGACGCCGACTTGCCGCCAGGGTAGGGTGGCGTGAGCATGATCTCATGGCACAGACCGGCAGCCCTGCTGCTCGCCGCGCTCTCGCTCGTGCTCTGTGCGGGAGCACAGGGCGAGATCGAGCAGGCGCGCGCAAAGTTTCTCGACTCTCCTGAAGGCTCCTGCAACGAGGGCGCGGCAATCTGCGTACGCCTGAACAACGTGGCCGCCGTCGAGTTGATGCTCGAGGTGCTGCGCGCGATGGACGACCGTGGCGCGGGCTTCCTGCCTCAGGGGCACTACCGCGACATCGTCTGGGGCGCGCTCGGGAAGATCACCGATCCCTATGCTCGGCATCGAGTCGAGGTCGAGCTTGCGACCAACAAGGCAAGTCCACTGACGCGCCAGTGGTGCGCCGAATTGCTCGGGATCTACGGCAACAGCGACTTTGGCGACACTCTGACGAAGGCGCTCGCAGACCGCGACGTCGGTGTCCAGCGCGCGGCGGCCCTCAGCCTGGGCAAGTGCAAGAGCGCGGCGGCGGCCAAGGCCCTGCTCGGCCAGGCCTTCGACAAGGACTACATCCTGCGCACGAACGCCGTCGACGCCTTGATGCGGATCGACGCCGCGGCCAACAAGGGCTTGCTCCTGCGCACGCTCAAGGACAAGCACGCCGGCGTGCGCTGCGCGGTGCTGGGGATCGCCGCGCAGACGCTGCCGGACGACGTCGAAACCCTCTCCACGGGCGCGCTGGCGGACTTGGACTGGCGGCCGCGCGCACAGGCCGTCGACAACCTCGGTTCGATCCGCACGAAGACCGCGGTGGACGCTCTGATCCGAGCCCTCGGCGACGGCCGGCCCGCGATTGTGGCGCGCGCAATCGCGCGCCTGCAAAAACTCACCGGACAGAAACATCGCAGCCGCGCGAGTTGGGAGGCCTGGTGGCGCGACCATCGCGAGGGCTTCGCCTTCAGCGAAGGCGCGCAGGCGCCGAAATCCATTGAGGGAAGCACCGTCGCCTACCACGGCATCGAACTTTCGAGCGACCACGCAGCCTTCCTGATCGACGTCTCCGTGAAAATGGAAGAGACGCTGAAGTCCAAGTCGATGTCCAAGCGCGCGGCCGCCTTGGCGGAACTGTCCGCCGTGCTCGACAAGCTCGAAGGCCGGCTCACCTTCAATGCCTTCTGCTACGCCGAACTCACGCGCGCCTTCGAGGACAAGGGCAGCGTCGAGCTGACCGCCCGCAACAAGAAGAAGGCCCTGGAATTCGTCGATTCCGCGGAGCGCGGCCGGCAGAAGGACATCTGGCGCGCGCTCTGCATGGCGCTCGAGGACCAGGAACTGGACACGGCATTCCTGCTTTCGTCCGGCGAGCCGGACATCGGCACTTATGTGCACTGGAACCGGGTGACCTGGCAGCTCGCCGATCTCAATCGATTCCGCAAGCTCACGATCCACACGATCGCCTACACCGACGAGAAGTGGTACCGAGATCAACTGGAGAAGATCGCCGAAGTCACCGGCGGTGAGTTCCGATCTTTCGAGTGAGCGGCCCCCGGGCCGCATTACACTGTGCGGCCGCTCCCCTACCCGGCCGGTCCCGGCGCGACACACCCATGCTTCGACTTCAGTTGTGCGCCGCTGCGGCGCTGTTCACCGCACTGCCCTCGTTCGCTTCCGCGCAGGAATCCGCAGCTCCGTCGCGCGAGCTGCTGCTCGAACTGACCGCGCAACCCCGGCTGGCCGGTACGAGCGGTTCGCTGCGCGCCGCGCGCTTCGTCGGCGGCGTGTTGGAGCGCGCGGGCTGGAAAGTCGAGTACGACGAGCGCGAGGTGCTGCTCTCGATGCTGCGCGCCATCGACTTCACGATCCGTGCCGACGGAAACAAGGGCAGCACGCTGGCCGAGCGCCACGAGCGCTTCGACCCCGACGCGATCCCCGCGGGTGATGTGCCGGCCTACTCGGCCTGGTCCGCGAGCGGAAGCGTCAGCGGCCCGGCGATCGACGCCGGACGCGGGCTGCGCGCGGATTTCGAGAGGCTGAAATCATTGGGCGTCGAATTGCAGGGCGCGATCGCCCTGGTGCGCTACGGCGGCAGTTACCGCGGCGTCAAGGTCGACCTGGCGAGCGAATTCGGTTGCGCGGGCGTGCTGCTGTACAGCGACCCCGCCGAGGACGGCGCCGGCAAGGGCGAGGTCTGGCCCGCCGGTCCGTGGAAGCCCGACACCGACGCGCAGCGCGGCTCGATCTCGCCCATGGGCCGCGCGCCCGGCGATCCCACGACGCCCGGCTTCGGTTCACCGCGTCCGGGTGAACGCGCCGCGCGTCTTTCGACCGCCGAGGTCGATCGCGGACTGCCGCGCATCCCCTGCATTCCGATTGGGGCGCGCGAGGCCTTGCTCCTGAGCAGCGGACTTCTGGAAGTCAGTGGCACGAATGGCGACACGGCCACCTATCGCCTGGGCCCCGGACCGCTGGTGGTCGACCTGAATGTCGATGCGCCGCGCCAATTGCGCACGATTCGCAATGTGATCGCGACACTGCCCGGACAGGATCAGAAGCTCGTGATCGCCGGCAACCACCGCGACGCGTGGGTGCGCGGCGCCAACGACGCGGGCTCGGGCACGGTGGCGCTGCTGCGCGCAGCGCAGCAACTTGGCGGGCGGGTCAAGGCCGGCTGGACACCCAAGCACACGATCCTGCTTGGCTTCTGGGACGCCGAGGAATTCGGATTGATCGGCTCGACCGAATGGGGCGAGGCCAACGCCGAACGGCTGATGCGTGACGCGCTGATTTACATCAACGCGGACACGGCGGTCGCCGGCACGCAGTTCGGCGCATCGGGAGCACCGGGCATGCTCGGCAGTCTGCTGAAGGTGCTCGATTCCATTCCCGACGCGAGCGGCAAGGCGACGCTGGGCAGCGAATGGCGCGCGACGTTCAAGGATCGTCCGCCGGCCTTCGACCTGCCCGGCTCGGGCTCGGACTTCGCGGTTTTCCTGCACCATCTTTCCGTGCCCGTGATCGACTTCGGTTTTGGCGGCAACTCCGGCGGTCAGTACCACACGAAGTTCGACGACTTCGCGATGGTCGAGCGCTACCTCGATCCCGGTTTCGTCGGCCACGAACTCGCGGGACGTTTCGCCGCGCAGTTGCTTTGGAGCTACGCCGACCTCGACAACGGCGGCTTCGACGATGCCGAAGCGGCGCGCGCCATGGCGGAAGTCGCGCGCGCACGGCCGGGCGCGAAAGCGCGCTCGAGAAGTACTGGCTCGGCGAGCGCCGCTCCGAACGTCTCGCGCTCGCCTTCGAGGGGTTGGCCAAGGCCGTCGAAGCCAATGCGGACACACCCGGCCCGCGCCTCTACTCCGCGCTGGCCGAGGAAAAGGGCATCGTCGGCCGCCCCTGGTACAAGAATCCGCTGTGGGCCCCGGGCCTCGAGACGGGCTACAGCGCCGAGACTCTGCCTTCCCTGCGCGCGGCGGCGCGGCGCGGAGAGGCCTTCCTCGAAGCGGAGGTCGGGCGCCTCGTGGAACGTGTCGCGGCGCTGACCGCAGCCTGGGATCAGTCGAGTCGCTGATCGCGCGCACTTGAGTCCGCTCGTCCAAGCCTTTCGCCGCTTCCTGCACTACAAGCGTCCGCTGGCGCTGGGCATCCTGTGCGTGCCGTTGTCGTCGCTCGGCGATATCTGGATCACGAAGCTGATCGGCGATGCGCTCGACCGCCTGCGCGCGGGAAGTCAGGCGGATTTTCTCGCCGGATTGTTTTGGCTCTTGCTCGCGATTGCATTGGCGCGCGGAGTGTTCCGCTTCCTGCAGCGCTGGTGGATCGTGTGTGTCTCGCGCTACGTCGAGAACGACCTCAAGCAGGCGCTGTTCGACAAGTTGACGCGGCTCTCGTTCACGTTCCACAACAAGAGTCGCTCAGGCGATCTGGTCAGCCGCCTGACCAGCGACGTCGAGAACGTGCGCATGTTCCTCGGGCCGGGCCTGATGTACACGCTCGGCGCGCTGGTCATGATCCCGGTCAGCCTGGGCTATCTGCTGGTGCTCAACGCGCCACTGGCCATGGCGATGGTCGTGCCGCTGGCGATCATGGGCCTGGGCATGAAGCTGCTCTCGCCCAGGCTCAACCGCCACTCGACGGCGGTCCAGGAAAGCCTGTCCGAGATTTCGAGCCGCGCCCAAGAAAACTTCGCCGGCATCCGCGTGGTCAAGGGCTATGGCCGCGAAGATCAGCAGATCGCGCGCTTCGAGCGCGTTTCGCGCCAGACCATGGCGCACCAGATCGAACTGGGCCGCGCGCGCGGCATCACCCACGCGATCACCTGGGGCGCGAAGGACTTGACCTTCGTGCCGATCCTCCTGGTCGGCGGCTGGGCGATGATCGACGGCAAACTTCCCGCCGGCGACCTGTTCAAGTTCATCGACCTGACCTTCAAGGTCTTTTGGCCGATCATCGCCGTCGGTTGGATGGCGGGCATCTTTCCGCGCGCCCGCGTCAGCGCCGCGCGCATCGAGGAAATGCTCGCCACGGAATCTGAGATCGTGGAGAGCGCGACACCGCGCGAACTGTCGCGCGTGCGCGGTGCACTCGACTTGCGCAACGTGAGCTTTCGCTACGAAGGCGCGGACCGCGAAGCGATCAGCGGTCTCTTCCTGCGCGTGCCTGCCGGCAGCGTGCTCGGCGTCGTCGGTCCGACCGGTGCGGGAAAGACCACGCTGATCAATCTCCTGGCGCGGCTCTTCGAGGCACAGGGCGAGATCGATCTCGACGGTGTGCCGATCCGCGAACTTTCGCTCTCCACGTTGCGCGGCGCGCTCGGCTACGTGCCCCAGGATGGATTCCTGTTCTCCGAATCGTTCCGCGACAACGTGGGCTTCGGAGCCGAAGTCGCGCTGAGCGACGAGCAGCTGACGAGCCTGTGCGCGCAGGCCATGCTGAGCGACGAAGTCGCGCGTTTCCCCCACGGCTTCGATCAATTGATCGGCGAGCGCGGTGTGACGCTCTCGGGCGGCCAGCGCCAGCGCACCTGCATCGCGCGCGCCCTGGCCCGCGAACCACGCGTGCTGATCCTGGACGACGCCTTGTCGGCGGTCGACACGGAAACCGAATCCAAGCTGGTCGCGAACCTCAAGAGCGCAGGCGAGGGCCGCACGGTCGTGATCTGCGCCCACCGACTGTCGACCGTGCGCCACGCCGACCGCATCGTCGTGCTGGAACAGGGCCGCGCCGTGCTGCAGGGCACGCACGAAGAATTGCTCGCGCAACCCGGCTGGTATCGCGACACCTGGGCGCGCCAGCAGGCGCAAGAGGAGCTTTCGGGCCTGTGATCTCGAAGCGCGACGAAATGCCTGCACCCCAGGCCGGGACAAGTCGAAAGACCGCCGCGAAACCGTCGGCCAACCTCGATCACATCGACGAGCTGGTCACGACCAAGAGTTGGGACACGTCGCTGCTCTGGCGCCTGGTCCGCCAGGTCAGCGCGCATCGTTGGTTGTTCGCAGGCTCCTTCGGTGTGCTCACGGTGCTCTTTGCCCTGGAGTTGCTCGGCCCCTGGCTATTGCGCGGCGTGATCGACGGGCCGGTGAACGGCGCGATCGCCGCCAAGGCAGCGGGCGCCCTGGTCGATGCGGAAGCCTTGCGCCGTTCGCTGTGGTGGTGGGCGCTCGCTTACCTCGGCGTGACCGCGATCTCGATCTCGTTCCGTTATCTCGAAATCTCATTCCTCAATCGCACGGGTCAGGCGGCAATCACCGACATTCGCGCAAAACTCTTTGCGCATCTGCAGCGGCTCGACCTGGCCTACTTCGATCGCGTGCCCACCGGTTCGCTGGTCACGCGCGTCACCAGCGACGTCGAGAATCTGAACGAGATGTTCACCTCGGGTCTGGTGGTCCTCGGCTTCGACCTGATCAAGATCGTCGCACTGGTCGGCATCCTGTTCGCGATCCACTGGAAACTCGCGCTGGTCGTGCTGGCGATGACGCCGCTCTTGATCGGAGTCAGCATGATTTTCCGCGGCGGAGCGCGCGACGCGCACCGCACGGTTCGCGCGCGCCTGGCGCGCTTGAACGGCTACCTGCAGGAGGTGCTCAGCGGCATCCGCGTCGTGCAGGTCTTCCGCCGCGAAGAGCGCGTCTCGGCGCGTTTTTCCGGACTCTTGAAGAGTTATCTGCAAGCGAACGTGCGCACGATCCTCTTGTTCGCGCTGTTCTTCCCCGTGCTCGACTTCGTGGTCAACGCCGTGCAGGGCGCGACGGTCTGGGTCGGCGGCATCGAGATCGCCGACAAGATCTTGACCTACGGCGTGTTCTTCCAGTTCTGGCTGTACGTCAACCTGCTGCTCAACCCCGTGCGCGAACTCGGCGAGCGCTACAACGTGCTGCAGAGCGCCTTCGCTTCGGCCGAACGCATTTTCGCCGTGCTCGACACCAAGCCGGCCGTGCACGAGCCGCCCGCCGTGCGGCGCGTTGAACTCTCTGGCGCTGCGCCCTGTCACGTGCGCTTCGAGGAAGTTTCGTTCGCCTACGCAGCGGGTATCGAAGTGCTCGACAAGGTCAGCTTCGAGATCCCGCCCGGCGCCACGGTCGCCGTCGTCGGCGCCACGGGAGCGGGCAAGTCGACGCTGGTCAATCTGTTGCTGCGCTTCTACGACCCGACCAGCGGCCGAATCACGATCGACGGCATCGATTTGCGCGACTACGACTTGATGAGCCTGCGCCGGCACGTCGGCCTGGTGCTTCAAGAGGACTTCTTGTTCGCCGGCACCGTGCGCGAGAACCTGTCGATGGAACGCGAATGGGTCGGCGAAGAGGAACTCGAACTGGCGCTCGAAAACAGCCAGGCGCGCGACGTGATCGAAGCACGCCAAGGCGGGCTCGATGCCGCCGTCGCTGAACGCGGCGCGACGTTCTCGACAGGCGAGCGCCAATTGATCGCGATCGCGCGCGCGCTGGCGGGCAATCCGAGCCTGGTGATCCTCGACGAAGCCACGGCCAGCGTCGATTCCGGCGTCGAAGCGCAGATCGAAGAGGCCCAACGCAAGTTGATCGAGAAGAAGAGTTCGCTGGTGATCGCGCACCGCCTTTCGACCGTGCGCCGCTCGGATGAGATTCTGGTCATGCACCGCGGGCAGTTGCGCGAGCGCGGCACGCACGAGGAACTCCTGGTTCAGGATGGTATCTACGCGCGTCTGTACAAGCTGCAGTTCGCCTGATCAGCGCGCCGCGCGGATCCCTGCAATCAGGCGCGCGAGTTCAGCGTCGCTCGATGTGGAATTCAGCGGCTCGAGAATCCCCAGCGCCTGTTCGATACCGCGCGCGCGCTCCTCGCCCGGAGGCGACTGCATGGCGGCGTTGGCCAGGCACACGCCGTAGAGCCGCAGCAAATCGCGGTCCTCGGGATCGAACTCGAGCGCGCGCGCATAGTGCCGCGCGGCTTGCGCGAATTCCCCCATCGACTGGAGAATCCTGGCCGTCATGGCGTCGGCACGGAAGTGCTGAATGGGCGTGCCGCGTTCGAGGATCCACTCCAGGCGTGCAAGCGCGGACTCGAGCTGCGCGCCCGCGCGCGCTTCGGCATCGGGAAAGGGCGCTTGTGCCTTCATCGCGAGCAGTGCAAGTCCGCGGCTGGATTCGATCTCGGCCTGCAACAGCTCGAGGTTGGGATCCCTCGGCCGGCGCGCCGAGAGTTCGGTAACGATCTGCTCCGCCTTCGCCAGCGAGCTCTTCGCGCGCAGGATTTCGACCGCCAGGTTGTAGTCGCGCTCGTCGAAGTCCTTGGCGCGCTCTTGCGCGTCGATGACCGGAGTCCAGACGACGAATGCCGAGGCAGTAACGACCAGCGTTCCTGCTGCGAACTGCGCAAGCGACACGCGCCGCTCGCGCCACAGCCAGACGCTCGCACGCACGACGGCGAAGGCCGCGAAGGGCAAGAGCAAACCTACCAAGGGATAGCGGATCCGGTCGCTGGTGACCGTAAGCACAACCGTGCCCAGATACAGGCCTGCGAGCAAGAGGACTTCGATGGCCGCGCCGAAGTCAATGTTCCAACGCTGCGCGGACTTAGCACCAGCGACGAGCAACGCGCAACCGATCAGCGCGAGCGGGCCCACGATTCCGAAACCCGGCCACGGCCAGCGCAGACTCGCCACGTAGCGCGCATCCCACTCGAGGAAGTGATTGTCGGGCACTTCATAGGCACCGAGCGTCAGGAGCAGTTTGCGGCCGAGAATTTTCGCGTGCTCCAGCGGATGCTCGCGCATCGATTGCAGACTCGCGTGCATCCAGAACGAGCTGACCTCCATCGGCGAAAGCGATTTCCCGCTGCGCCGCTCGGCCTCGTGGCGCCAGTCATCGGCTTCGTGTTCGGGCACCGTGCGCACCCAGGCGAACTCGGTGGCGACACCGCTTGGATTGTCGAGATTGTTGCCGCCGTAGATGTTGGTACCGGCGCCGCTGGTCGTCAGCACGAAGGCGCCGCCGACCGCACGATTGCGTAGAGCCACTGGCAGCAGGACCAGCGCAGCTCCGACGAATACCATGGCGCAGGCGATCAACGCGCGCGCCGTCCAGCGACGTTCGCACGCGGCGCGCAGAGCGGGCCACAGCACGAGCACGGGCAACATCGGCACCAGGTTGCCGCGCAGAAGCGCGCCAAGGCCAGCCAGGAATCCCACGCTGCCCCAACCGAGCCACGCGCGCTTTTGCGTGTGCGCAGCGCGCGTCTTTACGATCGCCAGGGCGAGCAAAACCAACACGAACGTGAACAAGTTCTCCTTCAGCAGCAGCGTCGGAAACCACAGTGCCGGCCGGTAACACGCGAACGAAAGCGCCGCGATCCAACCTGCCGCGCGCCCGAACAATCGCCGCGCGAGGCACAGGACAGCGATCGCGGTCCCCGCTCCGAGCACGGCCTGTGCCGCGCGCGCTGCGTGCAGCGACGGGCCGCCGATCCAATACAGGATGCCGAGCAAGTACGAGTACAGCGGCTCCTGGAAAAACACGCCCTGCCCCAACCAATCCCCCGCCGCGATGCGCCGGGCCCAAGCGTCGTAGGACGCCTCGTCGATCACGGGCGTTGCAGCCTGCGGATGGTGCGCTTCGAAATCGGCCGCGACCCACAGGCGCAGACACAGCGCGAGCGCGAAAAGCCCCAGGGCCCACCAGCGCTCGCGCGTGGTGAAAGCTGTCGCGTCCGTGGAGCTCAACGCGCCGTCAACCATCGATCTTCCATGGGCTCTTCGCGCTCCAGGCGTTTGGCTTCGGCGATCACGTTGGCCTTCGGCCAGACGACCCGGCCGATCAAAGTGATTGCGGCCATGGCGGACAATACGACCATGGCAACGCCCTCTGGGTACAGCCAGATCCGTACTCCCATCAGGACGCAGATCGCAAAACAGGTCGGCGCGACGGCGAGCGGCAGCGCGCCGGGGACATGCTTGTAGAAGCGCCATTGCCAGCGCGTCAGCCCATCTCGAGCCTCGTGCGGGTCCAACGTCGCGGCAAACTGCACATAGGCCCGCGCGCGGCGAACGGCTTGCGCCTGGCGCATCAGTTCCCGCGCGGGCTTGCGTTCGAAAAAGCGCGCGCGTCCGGCCAGCACGACGCGCTTGCCGGCCAGGCGCACCTGGCGCATCAGATCGAGATCGTCGGCGGCCAGCGCGTTCCTGGGCGCGAGCCCGAGGTCCGCGCGCCAGGCGAGCAATTGTCCGTGCACGCTGAACACGCGGCCGAAGCGCGATTCGAGCGCTCGAACCCAGGCGGTCGAGCGATCGTAAATTCCCGAGGCACTGGCAGCTTGGGCGGCTCCGAACGCGCCGTCGTCGCGCAGCTCGTTCACGAAGCGCTGCGAGCCGCTGACCATGCCCACGTTGGCTGAGGCACTGAACGCATCGACCAGGTGCACGAGTGCGTCAGGCGCGTTCACGACATCGGCGTCGGTCAGGACGATCACGTCCACCTGCTCGCCAAGGTGTGTCAGTCCGCATTGGATCGCAGCGCTCTTGCCGTGCCGTCCGCGGTTTTGCAGCAACTCGAATTTTGCGCGCGGGTTTTGCAGCTTGTCGATCCATTGCTCGGTCAGCTTCGCGGTAGCGTCGCTGGAGCCGTCATCGACGATCACGACCCGGTGCGTCCGATCCGAGGGCGGCCAATCGCACAGTGCCAGATTCGCAAGCCTGCGCTGGATGACCGCCGCCTCGTCGCGGCAACACACGATCACGCCGAGAGTCGGTCCGTCGCTGACAGGCGGTGTGGACATCAGCGTTCGGGTTGTGCCGGCTTGTGGCGCGTGCGCAACGTGCGCACGGCGAGCTTGGGCCAGAGCCTGGGCTGAAACAAGACGTTGTCCGCCTGCGCGCACTCCCAGGTGCAGGCGCAGCGTTCGCATTTGATTTTCTTGCGCAGCGCTTGCGCCGCCGCTTCGTCCCACAGTCGCTGGAGGTCCCAGTCGACGGCGTTCAGGTTGCCCAGGCTCTCGCCGAGAATCTCGCACGGATGCACTTCGCCGTTTTCGAAAATCACCGCGGACAATTGTCCCGCCGTGCAGGGCAAATGGCGGCTCGTGTCGCCCTTCGCGACGCGCTCGACGTGCTCGTACATCAATTCGTCGCGCGCCACGGCCAGGCGCGCCAGCGGAAAATCGAAGTAGGGCAGTCGGCCCTCGCTCACCAGGCGCTGCTTGGTCGAGACGAGTTCCTGATAGCGCGCCAGATCGACGTCGAGCATGTGCGCCTCCTTGGCCGTGCCGCGCACGAGATTGAGCGTCACATTGTCAGGCCGCAAGTCATCGACCAGTTCGAGCATGTGCTGCGCGAGCACGTCCTGATTCTCGCGCGTCAAAGTCAGCAGGATGCCGACGCCCAGGCGCGAGCGGCCGTCCGCGCCGCGCGGCAGGCGCTGCTCGATGGCTCGCAGCGTGCGCACGGCGTTCATCGCTCGAGCATGGCCGCCGGGAACCATGCGGATCGAATCGTGGATCGCCGGCGGTCCGTCGAAGGACACTCCGACGGAAAGGAAGAGCTCGGGATGCGCGGCGAGCACGCGCTCGACCGTCGGCCCGAGGCGATCCTCGACCAAGCCGTTGGTCGGAATCGCCAGATGGCGCAGCCCGCGGCGCGCGAAGCAGGCCGCGATTTCCGCCAGATCGCCGCGCAGGAAGGGTTCGCCACCGCCGAAGCTGACCCACAAGAGTGGCCCCATGCGCTGCGCGGAGGCGGCCAGGCGTTCGAACTGCTCGAGTGTCGGCCCCGGCACGCCGGCTTCGACTTCGCGCCAGTGAAAGAAATGCCGGAAACGCGCGTTGCAACGGCCGGTGACGAAGACCGTCAGATGCAAGGGCGGCCCCGCGCGCACGAGTCCACGCGCCGCAAAGGCCAGATATCGTGAAGCGTTCAAGACTTGCTGGGCAAGACCCCCAGGATCCCGCCGCTAGCGTACGGTGCCCGGTAATCCCGCGGC
>JANMRV010000240.1:0-3720 GCA_031388685.1 Planctomycetota bacterium | reverse complement strand
AGAAGCCTTGTTTGAGGATCTGCACGGCGGACTGCCTGCCCGCGTGTCCCATGCGCTGATTGCCGACCTGTGTGATCAAGTTCGGCCGCGCGGCGACGGCATTCTCCATGGCCAGCACTTCAGACAGTTGCTGGACGAGCGGCTTCTGACCGTAGACGTGTTTGCCGGCCTTCAGCGCCGTGATCATGATCAGCGCGTGGTTGTGGTCGGGCACGCAGACGAGCACAGCGTCGAACTTGTCCGCGTGCACGCCGAACGCTTCGCGGAAATCAGCGCAAGTGAACGCGTCTGGATGTTTCGCACCGACCTCGGCCAGTGCCTTGGAGTCCACGTCGCACAGGCCGCTGATCACGACTTCGCCGTGGGCAAGCAATTGCTCGCGGTCGGCGGGAGCGATGCTGCCGCCGACGCCGATCTGCAGGAGCTGCAGCTTGCCCAAGGCTCCACTGCGCGCGCGCCGTGGCGAAGGCGACGGGAATCCGAAAGCTGCGCCGCCGAAAAGAGAACCCGCTGCTGCGGCACCTGCGCTCAGAGCGGCCGAATGGATCAACTGCCGACGGGTCAACATGGGAGTGCTCCGCGTGGAAGAGGGGATGTGTGGCTGGGCGATCCTACGGTCACAAGGCCCCGACAGGGACCCGCACCCTCGCTGGAGCGATGCACTCGGCTCCGAGAACCTCGCCTGCGTCCACGGAAACCACGGAAAGTACCGTGCGGGCAACGCGACGGATACGTTGAAACCGTAGCCGACCGTCTGCGGATCGCGGCCGCGTCCCAACCCATGCTCAGGCTCTTTGGCGCAAGTGACGCGCGTGGGCTGTACGCCCGCATGCTCTGATCGCCAAACCGTTGTCGCGGGGGTCGCGAACACTTGGATCTTGTGCATACGGCCCGCGGGCGATGCGGGCAAGTCATTGACGGCTGGGACGCCAGATCGTGCGGCTCGCTTGCCGCCCGCGCAGGCATCGCCAGGACGTCAATCCCCCGCGATCGCGCGGCGTCTGTTAGAAAGGAAGGCTTGATCTCCCACCCTCGGACTCCACACCTGGACCTTCGCATGCACGCCCCGCGCCTGAATCCCGCCGCCGCTTTGGCCGCTTTGCTCTTCCTCGCTCCCACAACGTTCGCGGGCACACGCTTCGTCAACGTCGGCCTCGCCACGGGCGCCAACAACGGCAGCACTTGGGCCGACGCGCACCGTGGAGTCGACGGTGTGGCCGTCGCATTGGGACTGGCTGCCGCAGGCGACCAAATCTGGGTTGCCTCCGGAACCTACCTGCCCACGGCCACCGCCACGCGCAGCGCGACGCACCTGTTGCGCAACAACATCTCGGTCTTCGGCGGCTTCGCGGGCTTCGAGACGACGCTTGCGCAGCGCAACATCGCGGCCAACCCGACCACGCTCTCCGGTGACCTCGCCGGCAACGACGGCAGTTCGATCTTCACCGACAACTCGTTTCACATCCTCAGCGGCGCGGGCACGAACGCGAGCGCGGTGCTCGACGGTTTTCGCGTGCGATCGGGCAATGCCAACGGCGGTGGTGTGAATGAGGACCGCGGCGGCGGCATCCTGTGCGTCGGCGGCGCAAGTCCGACGATCCGCTCGACATTGTTCGTCGCCAATCGCTGTTCGTTCGGCGGAGGAGCGGGTTACATCAACAACTCCAGTCCGTCGTTCACCGAGTGCGAATTCGACATGAATATCGGCGGCTCGTTCGGCGGCGCCTTCGACATGGCGACCAACGTGGCCGCGACTTTCGAGCGCTGCCGCTTCACCAACAACTCCGCCGCGCGCGCCGGTGCGATCGAGATCTTCAGCAACAGTTCGGTCAAGGTCTACAACTCATTGTTCAAGAACAATACGGCGACCGGCGGCAGCGGCGGCGGCGCGATGTTCATCGCCAACTCGAGCCCGCAGATTCGCAACTGCACGATCCTCGACAACTTGGCGCCGGCCAATGCCACGGCCGGCATTCTCGGCAGCGCAGCGACGCCCACGATCATCAATTGCATCGTCAATGGCAACGTGGCCGCCGGCGGAGCGACCGGAACCACGGCGCAGATCTCGGCGGGCATGTCGGTCACGTATTCGCTGGTCGTCGGCTACGTCGGCACCGGCAACGTCAGCGCCGTCCCGGTCTTCGAGAACTGCGGGCCGGCTCCGCTGCGTCTCGCCCCGACTTCGCCCGGCATCGACGCGGGCAACAACGCCGGTCTGCCGGTGGCTTCGAACATCGATCTCGCAGGTTTCCCGCGCCTGGCCGACAACCCGAGCGTGCCCGACACAGGCGTCGGAACTCCGCCGATCATCGACATTGGTGCCTATGAAGCCGGAGCGGACTGCAATGGCAACGGGATTCCCGATGGCTGCGACATCGCTTTGGGGACTTCGAACGACCTCAACGGCAACGGTATCCCCGACGAATGCGAGTGCCAGGGCGGCGCGATCCCGGTGGTCTACTGCGTCGCGAAGACCAACTCGCAATTGTGTCTGCCGAGCATCGCCTTCAACGGTGTCGCCAGCGTCTCGAGCCCGGCACCATTCACCATCTACGCCACGTCGGTCCTGAACAACAAGGCCGGACTGCTGCTGTTCGGTTTCCAACCCGCGGCGACGCCGTTCCAGGGCGGGATCCTGTGCATCGGCGGGCAGATCAGGCGCGCACCGGGCCTGAATTCCGCCGGCAATCCGCCCGGCGGGGGACTCGATTGCAGCGGCGTGCTCAGCATGGACTTCAACGCCTACCTGCAATCGGGTGCCGTGCCCGCGCTGCTCGTCGTCGGCCAGCAGGTCAACGCCCAGTACTGGAGCCGCGACCCCGGCGATGCCTTCCTGACCAACACGACCGACGCGCTGCAGTTCCAGGTCTGTCAGTAGCGCCGAGCGCTCGCCCGCGCGACGCCCGCAACTCTCGAATTCGCGCACGCGACGGGATTCTTCGTCTGCATCGCACTTGGCTCGAGCGCTGCGCTGCGTTCGAGCGTGTAATGCTGCGCCACCAACCATGACCAGCACACCGTCTGCCCCGCCGTTCAGCGATCTCGCGCTGCCGCCCGCCACCTTGGCGAACCTGACGCAGCTTGGCTACGTCGCCATGACGCCGATCCAGGCCGCGAGTCTGCCGATCGCGCTCGGCGGTCACGACCTGATCGCGCAGGCCAAGACTGGAAGCGGCAAGACGGCGGCGTTCGCGTTGGTCCTGCTGGCGAACCTGAAGAGTTCGCGAACTCCGGATGTGCAGACCCTGGTGCTCTGCCCGACGCGCGAACTGGCCGATCAGGTGACCCATGAAATCCGACGCATCGCGCGCTCGGAGGTGAACATCAAGATCCTCACGCTGTGCGGGGGCACGCCGATCCGGCCGCAGCTCGCCAGCCTCGAACACGGCGCGCAGATCGTCGTCGGCACGCCGGGCCGCGTTCTCGATCACATCGCGCGAGGAAGCCTGAATCTGGGAGCGCTGAACACGCTGGTGCTCGACGAAGCGGACCGCATGCTCGACATGGGTTTCTTCAACGACATCGCCGCCGTGGCGCGCGCCTGTCCGACAACGCGTCAGACGCTGCTTTTCTCGGCCACGTACCCCGAGGGCATCGCGCAGTTGAGCCGCCAGTTCCTGCGCAACCCCAAGGAAGTCAAGCTGCTCGAGCAGCACGCCGCGACGAAGATCCGTCAGGTTTTTTATCAGGTCGAAGAGCGCGAGCGCCTCGAGAGTGTCG
>JANMRV010000229.1:0-13464 GCA_031388685.1 Planctomycetota bacterium | reverse complement strand
GGAAGTACCTGACTCGGTACAACGAAAGACGGGGGCCCGGCGAACCGGGCCCCCGTCTTGGATCGAGGCGACTTGGACGTCGCGAGAAAATTACTGCAGCAACTTCAGCGCGAGCTGCGGCTGCATGTTCGCCTGACTCAGCACGGAGACGGCGGCTTGTTGCAGGATCGAGTTGCGCGTCAGGTCGGCGGTCTCCGCGGCGACGTCGACGTCGCGGATGCGGCTTTCGGCGGCCGCCAGGTTCTCTTTGGCCGTCGCGATCGAGGCGATCGCGCTGGTCATGCGATTCTGGGCCGCGCCCAGGGTCCCGCGGGATGTCGACACCGAGTCGACCGCGAGGTCGAGGGCGGTGAGCGCCAAGTTCGCGTTGGCGATCGAAGTCACGTCCAGGGCTCCGACGGCCAACGTGGCCGTCGTCGTATCCGCCAGGGCCACAGTGATACTCTCGCCTGCGTTCACTCCGACCTGGATGTCGAGCGAAGGGGTCGTGCCGTCGAGCAGCGCAACGCCGTTGAACGTAGTCTGCGTGGCGATGCGGTCGATCTCGGAGATCAGCTCCTGGAATTCGACGTCCAGGGTGGCGCGGTCGGTCGCGTTCAGCGTTCCGTTGGCCCCTTGAACCGCCAACTCGCGCATGCGCGAGAGGTTGTTCGAGAGCTCCTGCATCGCGCCTTCCGCGGTTTGCGCCAGGGAAACGCCGTCCTGTGCGTTGCGGCCGGCCACTGCGAAGGAACGGATCTGGGCGCGCATGCGCTCGGAGATGCCAAGGCCAGCGGCGTCGTCGGAGGCCGAGGCGATGCGCAAGCCGCTCGACAGGCGGGCGAAATTGCCGCCCAGGCGTCCGGAAACCGAGGCCAGATTCCGCTGCGCGGTCATCGAGGCGATGTTCGTGTTAACTCGCAAACCCATGATTCACTCCCTTGGATACGTTTCGGTTGAGACTGCCCCGTGCGCGTGATGCGTCCGACGCTGGTCGTGGCGATGATCGTTGGAACGCGACACCCGAGGGCTCTGCGCACGTCATCGCCGTGGTTGCCTGAATTGTCGGAGGAAGTCCGCGGCGCTTGAGGCTCGACAGCCGGTTCGCTGCAAATCGCGCGCGCCCCCGCCAGGCTCGCTCCCGCGGCGCCCGGCGCCTGCATATATTAAGGAGGAAACCTGAGCCAGGCAGCCCTGAGGCGGGAACGAACTGCGCGGCAGCAGGAAGGAAACTCCAGGGATCGGAGTTTTCTTCCGATGCGGCTTCGATGTCCACTGCCGCCGATCTTCTAGCAGGGAGCCCGGGCCTCCTGGGCCTCGTCGGCCAGATCAAGCGCGTGGCGGGGACTCTGCGCACGACCGTGCTGATCCACGGCGAGTCGGGTTCGGGCAAGGAACTCGTCGCGCGAGCGATCCACCAGCTTTCGGCGCGACGCGAACAGGCCTTCGTCGCGCTCAACTGCGCCGCACTGACCGAAGGACTGCTCGAGGCAGAACTCTTCGGCTACGAGCCCGGCGCATTCACCGGTGGCGACCCGCGCGGGCGTGAAGGTCTATTGCATGCGGCCGAGGGCGGCACGCTGGTCTTCGACGAGATCGGCGAGCTCGCGCCGCAGCTGCAGGCCAAGCTCCTACGCGCCCTGCAAGAGCGCGTCTACCGCCGCATCGGGGCCGCACAGGAGCGGGCCTTCGACGTGCGCGTGATTGCCTCGACGCACCGCGACCTGGCGCGCGAAGTCGCCGCGGGCCGCTTCCGCGAGGATCTTTTCTACCGGCTCAACGTGCTCTCGCTGTGCGTTCCCAGCTTGCGCGCCCGGCCCGAGGACATCCTGCCCCTGGCGCACCGATTCATGGACAGCGCCTGCGTCGAGTTCGGCCGCGAACTGCAGGGGCTTTCCAGGGCCGCGGCCGCGGCGTTGGAACAGCACCGCTGGCCCGGCAACGTGCGCGAGCTCGAGAACACACTGCAACGCGCGGTGCTATTGGCGAGCGGCCCTTGCATCGAGGTCCACGATCTCGCCATCGGGCCGCTGAACAACGCGCCCGTGGCCGCCGACGCGCTGCCGCTGGGCGACCGCTCTCTGCGCAGCGTCGAACAGAGCCTGATCCGGCGCGTGCTCGAAGAAAGTGCCGGCAACCGCTCGCGTGCCGCCAGCGTGCTCGGAATCAACCGCACGACCCTGTACGCGAAGCTGAAGAGCTACGGGATCGCCGGCTGACGGAAGCAATCGTCCTATCCCCGGGAAAAAAGTGCGCGCCCGGAAGGCCACGACCGCAAGGGATTCCCGATGCAGGCCGACAAACCGCTTGGCCGGAACTTTGCGCTCGGCAACTCAACCACGGAACACTCCTATGCAACCCGACAAGAACAGCGCGACGCAGGCAGAGCCGATCGAGTCGGCCAATCTCGGCCTGACGATGACGCGCATCCTGAAAAATCCTCTCGCTGCGCTGCGCGCCAGCATGGAGAGCCTCGCTCGCGAGCTGCCTGACAACGATCCGCGCTCCGAACATGTCCATGCGGCCCTGGAAGAAGTCCTGCGCATCTCGCGCGGCGTCCAGGACCTGGTCGAGTTCGCCGCACCGCGTGAAATCGAGCCGCTGGCCTGCACCAGCGACGAACTTCTGTTCAGCACGTTGCGCATGTTGCCGCAAGCCTCGCGTTCGCGCGTGCGACTGGCACGGCCCACCAAGGTCCAGGCGATCCAGATCGACGGACCGCAACTTTGCCTGGCCCTGCGCCATCTGGCCGAGTACACGCTGGCCACGAGTCTGGGCGAAGTGCTCTTCGGTGCGCGCGAGGAAAACGGCGCCGTGCTGTTCACGCTGGTCGGCGAGGCTTGCCCCTCGGCCATGCACGAATCGGTCCAGATCGATCTCGGCCTGCACCTCGCGGGCCGCGACATTCCGCGCATGGGCGGAGCGCTGACGCTGCAACGCTCCGCGCGCGGCGCCACCTGCATCCAGGTCTCGTTCCAACCCGACTCGCTGTGTGGGAAGCGCGCTTGAACAAGGGCACACACATCTTGGTGGTCGATCCCGACGCGCCATTCGCGTCGCGCGTGGTCGCTGCACTGGCGGAGCGCGGACTCGAGGCCTGCGCGGTCACGTCGATGTCCGTCGCCCTGGCGCAAGCTCACCCGGCGTTGTTGATCTCTGCAGCGGCGCTCGACGATGGAAGCGCAGTCGAGTTGCTTGCCCGCTTCGAACAACAAGGCCACGTCTGCCCGGCCGTGCTCACCGCCAAGTTTGCGAGCGTCGGCGAATGCACCGTGGCCATGCGCGCCGGAGTGCGTGAGTTCCTCGTGCAACCCTTCTCGATTCCCGAGCTGATCGACGCCGCCCTGCGTGTCCTGCCGAAGCCGGCCTTGCCTGGCCGCGCGCAACTCTGCCTGGAGGGGATCGCCGAAATCGAATCCAACGCTCGCGCGCTGCGCGAACTGCTCGCCTTCCTGGTCATCCAAGGATTCGCTACTGCGGCGCGCGCGCGAATCGCAGGCGCCACGGCTGAGGTCCTCGAGAACATCGCGCGCCACGCCTATCCCGACGATCAGGGTGCCTTCCGCCTGGAAGCGAATCTGCGGGGTCGTCAACTGACGGTCGAGATCACGGACAGCGGCGTCGGCTGCGACCTGACTCGCCCCAGACTCGCAACGAGCAGCGCTTCCGCAGTCTCGGGCCTGGCCCGAGCTTGCGCCCTGGCCGAGAGCTTCAGGCTTTCGAATCGGCCTGAAGGCGGCATGCGTGCCATCCTCGAGTTCAGCTCGACCAGTTTCCTGTTCGCGGACGAACGCGGCGTCGATCTTTCCGATCTCGATTACCTAGAGCCGCTGACGGCACGCCGTCTCCTGGCGTCCCTGAGCGATGACTCGGCGCCTCAATTCCAGCTCTCGCCGGCCCTCGCAGTCTGCGTCGGGCGGCTCCTGTCCGCGACACATCAGGTCGGAAGTCCCCTGGCCACGCTCAGGAGTTGAACGTGACCACGGGCAACATTTCCAGCAACGAAGAGGACGACCTCTTCAACTTCGACGGCCTGAGCCTCGGCGCGAAGCCCGGTGCGGCGACATCCGCGGTTGCGGCCGCTCCTGCTGCACCCATCGCTCCGGCCGCGGCGCATGCTTCGACTCCGCTCGCGCACGTCGCATCGACTGCGCCGGCGGCAACTTTGCCGGCGGCGAGCTCTCCCGCCGCGCGCCCCGTACCTGCCCAGGCAGCCGGCACGCAAGGCTCGACCGCCGGTCAGCTCCCGCTCGTCATGCCGGTGACAGCCAAACCGGCAAGTGCGCAAAGCTT
The DNA here is from genome assembly GCA_031388685.1 of Planctomycetota bacterium. GTDB lineage: Bacteria > Planctomycetota > UBA1135 > UBA1135 > JADJQU01. Next base: position 9,192 of record JANMRV010000229.1, on the reverse strand, counting down.
CGAAGCGGCTGCGCAGCCCCAGACCCCGAGCCGCGGAAAGCAGCGTCCCTCGATCCTGACGTTTGCGGCCCTGGTCCTCGCGACGCTCGTCAACGTGGCCTTGGTGGGCATCGTCTGGCGTTCGATGTCGAGCATGGACAGCGCGTTGAAGGAAGTCGGCGCACGCGCCGGCCAGATCGACGAACCGTCGGAGCCTGCGCCGCCGAACCAATCCAGCGCCTGGAAAGACCTGTCCCTTCTCGCGCCCAAGTCCGACGAAGGTGAGCTCGCGCTCGCGACCGCCGCCGAGGAAATTGCGCGTGGCGAGTACGAGAGCGCGCGTGCGCGACTGTACTCCGTGCTCTCGGTCATCGATCGTTTCGACGCGAAAGTGCGCTCGAATCTGGCGTCGCGCGCCCAGGTGCTCGCGGCCGATTCGTTCCGCGAACAGGCTGACCGCGTGGAGCGGGAAGCCGCCGCCGTCGCTGCCCCCGGCTTCGTCGACGGACCCAAGGAGAAACACCCGTGAAGCCTTTCTTCGGTCCGCTGCTCGTGTGCGCGGCCGCATTGTGCGCGCCTGCGAACGCTTCCGCCCAGGACAAGACCGCCACCGCGTTGGTGTCGACCGTTCAACGCGAAGGCGAATGGTTTTGTTCGATCTCCGCACCGCGCACGGCGCAGAGCGGCATCGTCGAACAACTGGCGCGCAGCATGCAGATCAAGGTCGAGGGCCTGGAGCTGATCTCGCCGACCGCCCTGGTGACCGTCGAACTGCGCGACCGGCCGATCCCGCAAGCATTGGAGTGGATCCTCGGCGCCTCCAACCTGCGCGTGAAGTGGCGCACGGGTGTGCTGTCAATTCAACCGATGCTGGAAGACTCGCCGACGCCCGACGAACTGCGCGATTGCGCGCTGGCAACGTATTCGGGCGCGCTGCGCAGCTTCCCCGATCCGGAGGCGGGCGCCGCCGCCGCCTTTGCCAGGGCTTCGATCATCGAACAACGCGGCAACATCGCGCAGGCCCTCGCGGAGTACGACTCCCTGGTGCGAGCGTTCCCGCAGTCGCCGCAGGCGCCGCACGCACTGATCCGCGCGGCACGCCGCCTGTTCGAGGCAGGCAATTACGAGAGTGCCTCCGCGCACTACGCCGACCTGCTGCGCCTCTCCACTTCCGGACCCTTCTCCCTGGAAGCGCGCCTTGGTTTCGCGAGCAGCCTGGCGCGCAAAGGCGACTTCCGCACGGCGCTGCGTTTGATCTCGGCGCTGGACACGTCGAACCCGGCCTTGACGCGGCTCGAAATTCACCAGCGCCTCTTGTTGCGCGCGCGCTGCGTGCTCGGCGAAGGCAATCCCTCTTCCGCGCGCGCGCTGATTCGCGAGTGTGAGAACGGCGGGCTCGAAACGGAGCTGGAGCCCGACTTCTTCGAACTGTCCGCGCACGCGCTGCCGGCCGATGCGCCGCCCGAATACGCGGCGACGGTCTGGATGGAACATGCGCGTCGCGCGAGCGGCGCTGCACGCGCCGCGGCCGTCGCGGAAGCTGCGCGATTGACGCGCCTGTGCGGCGACGAACTCGGCACGCTGGTGATCGACCGTTGGGCACAGCTCAACGGCGCAGGCGAAGCGACGCACGCCCACGCGGCAGCCGCTCGCGAGGCCCTCGGCCTGGATTCGAACTCGCTCGGCAGTGACGTCAGCGCGGATCGCCTGGCCCGCGCCGAACGATTGATGCGCGCTCGCCTGTGGGCCGAAGCTTATTCCGCCTTCGCGCAACTGCGCGAGCAAGCGTCGCCTTTGGACGAAGCCGGACGCACGCGTCTGTACACCGGACTGGCGCGCTGCCTCGACGGTCAGGAGCGCGTCGACGACGCGATCACGATGCTGCGCGAAGGCCTCGAGCTCGTGACCGACGTGGATCGGCGCCGCGAGTTCTACATGACGGCGGCTTCGATCTTCGAAAACCGAGAGCGCGTCGACGACGCGATCGAAGCCTACCGCGGGAGGCTCTAAGCCATGCGCAAACTGCTCTGCTGGAACCTTTCGATCTGCGCGCTCCTGTGTCTGCCCGCGCTTGCGCTGCGCGAGGACGACAAGGACACGCTGCGCGAGCTGCTCTCGCGCACGGTCAATTCACTCGCGACGTTCAAGGATTTCAATCGACGCGTCGAAGCGCGCGACGCGGACGTCGTGACCGAGTTGATCGCCGCTTCCGATGCAGGTCCCAGCGATGTGACCTTGGCCGAAGCCGAACTGGTCGCACTGCGGACGCGCGTCAACGCACTGCAGGAGATCCTGGACTCGCGCGCGGCATGGACCGGCGCACTTGCCGCCGCCCCCAGCGTCGATCCAGAGCAGACAGGCCTGGAAATTCAAACGCAAGGGACTGCGATCAGCGCCGCGGCCTCGGTTTCGCAAACGACTGCGCATGCGGACGTTCCCGCGAGCAACAAGAAGTCTTTCGAAGCGGAAAGCTTCATTGCCGACCGCGCGCGCCTGGGCCGTGCCTGCTGGCGCGGTGGACGTTACCTGGAAGGCGTGGCGGCGCTCGAAGCGCTCGCCGGCGAACCGCAGGCCGACTATTGGCGTGCGCGCTGTCTCGAGAAGCTGTCTCGGCATACCGAGGCTCTCGCTCTGTACCGCAAGGTGATCGAAATCGCGGGCGACAGCCCCGAAGTCAAGAGCGCGCGCGAAGACCTCGAGTTCCTCGAGTGGAGCATCAGCCACAAGCTGGTGAGCTCGAAATGAACACGCAGCTGGTCGAAGAACAGGATCGCGTGCAACTCGCGCACGCCGTGAACGAGCTGACGCGCATCAGCACCGATCTGTTGGTCAGTTACCAGGCCCTCGAGGCGCGCGCAAGAGAAGTCGAGGCCCAGTTGAACAGCGCGAAGCTCGAGATCGAGCGCCTGCACGGTCTCGACAAGCTCGCCGCGCTCGGCAACATGGCCGGCGGCATCGCGCACGAATTGCGCAACCCGATGAATGCCGTCAAGGGCTTCGCCGGCCTGTTGCACGCGCGCCTCGCGGAGGACTCCAAGGAACGGCGTTGGGCGTCCTTGATCGTCGCCGGGGTCAACGAGGCCGACGCGATCCTGGGCAATCTGCTCTCGCTCGCGAAGCCGGAAAAGCTCGTGCTCGAGACCGTCGACGGCATCGAACTGGGCCGTTCGGCCACAGACGCGGTGTTCAGCGACCCCGCGCTCGCCGCGCGTCGCGAAATCTGGTCGATCGAATGGTCGAGCTCGCCCGCGCCCCTGCCCGCGTTCGTCGCCGACCGACTCAAGCTGCGCCAGGCGCTGCGCAATCTGATCGCCAACGCGCTCGAAGCCCAGCCCGACGGCGGCGCCGTTCACGCGCACATCGAGATCGACGCGCGCGAAGTCGTCCTTTCGGTCGAGGACTCCGGTCCCGGCCTCTCCCCCGCGCTCGAGGCCAAAGTGCTCGAACCGTTTTTCACCACGCGCGCCGAAGGCACCGGCCTCGGCCTCGCGTTCGTGCGTCAAGTGGCACAGCTGCACGGCGGCTGTGTCGAAGTTCACGGGCGCGCTTCCGCCATCGGCGGTGCGCGCTTCGTCCTGCGTTTCCCCCTGATCCGTTCCTGAATACAAGCGATGCCGATTCAACACATTCTGGTCGTCGACGACGATCAACTCTCGCGGACGTTTTTGGTCGAAGCCGTTCAGGCCCTGGGCTACCGCGCCTCCATGGCGCGCGGTGGCGAGGAAGGCCTGGCCTTGGCGCAGTCCGCCCATCCTGATCTGGTCGTCACCGACCTGCGCATGCCCGGCACGGACGGGCTGGCGTTGGTCAAGAAGCTGCACGAGACGATGCCGGACCTGCCGACGGTGCTGTGCACCGCCCACGGCAGTGTCGAAGTCGCCGTGCAGGCCATGCAGGACGGCGCGAGCGATTTCCTCTTGAAGCCCGTGTCGCACGAGGCGCTCTCGCTGGTGATCCAGCGCATCGATCGCGAACAGCGGCTCGAGCGCGAGAATCGCTACCTGCGCACGGCCCAGAACGAATCGCAACCCGAGATCATCGCCGAGAGTTCTTCGATGGCCGAGACGCTGCGTTCCGCGGCGAAGCTCGCGCGCTCGAAGGGCACGGTGCTGATCACCGGCGAAAGCGGCACGGGCAAGGAGCGCGTCGCGCACATGATCCACCGCGAGAGCCCGCGCGCCCAAGGACCGTTCATTCGCGTCAATTGCGCGGCGCTGTCGGAGACGCTCCTGGAAAGCGAGCTCTTCGGTCACGAGCGCGGCGCCTTCACCGGTGCGCACAAGTTGCGCGAAGGCCGCTTCGAACTGGCCGACAAGGGCACGCTCTTGCTCGACGAACTCGGCGAGATTTCGCCGGTTTTGCAAGCCAAACTGCTGCGCGTGCTCGAAGAAGAAGAATTCGAGCGCGTCGGCGGAACCTCGACACTGCGCGTCGACGTGCGCGTGATCGCGACCACCAATCGCGACCTGGCGAACGAAGTCAAGAAGGGCAGTTTCCGCGAGGATCTCTACTACCGCTTGCACGTGCTGCCGCTGCACATCGCTCCGCTGCGCCAGCGCGCCGACGACATCCTGCCGCTCGCGCGCCATTTCCTGGCCCACTACGCCAGGTTGCACGGCATGAACGCGCCCAACTTCACGCCCGCGGCGGAAGCTCAGTTGCGCCGCTGGAGCTGGCCCGGCAACGTGCGCGAACTCGAGAACGTCGTGCAGCGCGCGGTCGTGTTGAGCCAAGGCGCGGAAGTCGACATCGCCGACCTGGTCTTCGGCCGCCCGAGCCAGCCGACGGCGATCGCCGCCAACGACGGCGCAAGCGCCGGCTCGAGCCTTGCCAACCGGCCGCTGGAGGACATCGAACGCGAGGCGATCCTGGCCACGCTGGCCGGCCTCAACGGCAACAAGACCCAGGCCGCCAAGCGCCTGGGAGTCTCGTCGCGCACGCTGGTCAACAAGATGAAACTGTGGCGCGCCGAGGGACGCGTGGCCTGACCGTGGACGTCAACATGCAGAGTCAGGCGCTGCTGATGCGGCTGCTCGACGTGGCGTCGACACGCCGCGACGTGCTGCTCAGCAACCTCGCCAACACGGAAACGCCCGGCTTCCAGCGCAAGACCGTAGCTTCGAGGAAATGCTGCAGAGCGCCCTGACTCGCGGGCAAGACCCCGCCACGGTCGAACCCAGGATCGAGATCGACGCCAACGCGCCGACGCGCGACGACGGCAACAGCGTGAACATGGAACTAGAACTGAACGGCCTGCGCGAGAACCGGCTGATGTACGAGACCTACACGTCGATTCTCGGCGCACACTTCGAAATGCTGCGCTCGGCCATCGAGAGCGGGCGCTGATTCGACAAGGAATTCACATGACAGGCTTCGACAAACTCTTCTCAGGCATGCGCGCGGCTTCGAGCGGGATGGCCGCCGAGCACGTGCGCATCGACACCGTGGCGAAGAACATCGCCAACGCGAACACGACCAACGTCCCCGGCGGCGGTCCCTATCGCCGTCAGCTCGTGCACTTCGCGCCGCTGCTCTCGCGCGCCATGAACGGCAAGGACGAGGTCGTCGGAGTGCGCGTGGCCAAGGTCGTCGATGACATGGCCACGCCGCTGCCGCGCATCTTTGACCCCGCGCACGCGGATGCCGACGCACAGGGCTACGTCAGGCTTCCCAACGTCAACACGGTCATGGAAATGGCCGACTTGATCACCGCGACGCGCGCCTACGAGGCGAACGTCACGGCCCAGGAACAGTTCATCGCCATGGCCGAGCGCGCGCTGCGCCTGATCCAGACCTGATCGCACACCGAACTCTGAACTCGCACGATGATCCAAGGAATCGGAAGTCAAGGCAGTTCGGCCCTCGCCAACATCGAGGCCGCGCTCAAGGCCCATTCGGTCGCTTCGAAGCGCATCGAAGCACAGCTCGCCAACACGGCTGGCGCCGCGGCAGGCGCGAGTACTCAGGCGACGGCGGGCAACGATTTCACCAAAGCGCTCAGCGATGGCCTGCGCGAGGCGAACACGGGAGTCAACAAGGTCGAGTCCCTTCCCAACGAGCTTGTCAAGGGAAGCGTCGCCGACTTCCACGAGGTCGCCGCGCAGGTCAAGCAAGCTGAGCTGACTTTCAAGTTCGCGCTCGAAATCCGCAACAAGCTCATCGATGCCTACCGCGAAACGATGCGGATGAGCGTCTGATCCACCCTAAAAACCCTACATGGCCTCGGACATCAAACAATTCACGCAGTCCTTGAAGGACTCCTCGCCGCGCACGCGCCTGATCGCGATCGCGGGAGTGCTGCTGGTCGTGGTCCTGTTCGCCGTGTCGAGCGTGATCGCCGCGCGTCCGCACTTCGTCCTGCTGCACAGCCAGATCGACGACTCCGAGCGCATCGCCGTCGAGAAGGCCCTGGCCAGCGCGAACATCCGCTACCGGATCAGCCAGCCGCCCGGGCCCTATGTCCTCGACGTCGACGAGGCGCAATTCTACGAAGCCCAGAACGCCGTGGCCCTGGCCGGCGCCATGCATCGTTCGACCACGGGTATCGAAACCGGCAGCAGCGGAGCCACGACGATCTTCATGACCGCGGCCGAGCGCGCGCAGACGATGCAGAAGCGCGAGTGGCAAGAACTCGAGAACCAACTCGGCTGCCTGGACTTCGTCGCTTCGGCCAAGGTCACGACTTCGGTGGCCGACAATTCGCCCCTGCGCGCGCGCAAGCCCGTGACCGTTTCCGTGACGCTCGCGCTGCGCGGAGCGACCGAGCTGACTTCCGAGCAGGCCGAGAACGTTGCGCGCATCGTGCGCTACCGCTTCGACGTGCCGGCCCAGAACGTCGTCGTCACCGACCAGCGTGGACATACGCTCTTCGCCGGCGAGTCGAATATCGACTCGAACGCCGCGCCGACCGACCGCGGCGAGTTCGCGCGCTCGTTCGATCACGCGCTCGAGGTCAAGGCCAACGAAGCGCTCAGCCGCACCTATGGACCGAACAAGGGTTACGTCACGCTCGCCAGCGAGTGGGACTACGACCTGCGCACGATCGAAGCAGACGACGTGCAGGCCAAGGGCGCGTTGATCGAGGACGAGAAGACCGAAACGGTCACACCGGCCGGCACTGCCGCTCCCGAATCCGGCGGCGCCGCAGGCACCTCTTCGAACATCGCGGTCGAGAATCCGGCCGCCGCGGCGGCAGCGGCAGCGTCGCTGGCAGCGGCCGCTCCGGCGGCGACCACAAGCGACCAGAAGAAGCGTTACGAGACCGGCCGCACGAAGACGCGCACGGTGCACAGCACGCCGACGTTGAAGCGTCTGTCGGTTTCCTTGGTGCTCGACGAAAGCCTGGCGTCCAAGCGCGAGGAGATCGGTCAATTGGTCGAAGCGATCGTCGGCTTCGAGAAGAAACGCGAGGACGTGCTGCGCGTCAGCACCACCGCGATCGTGGTTCCGCCCGTCGAAGTCGCGGGGAGCGCCGACAAGCCGGCCGTCAGCGAGGGCATGTCGCCGACCTTGAAGCTGCTCTTGCAGCACGGCATCGAGATCCTGGCCGCCGGCGTGTTCCTGTTCGTCGCGCTCAAAGCGATGAAAGGCGCCAAGCGGGGCACGCTCGTGCCGCACGCGGGCGGCGGCGCGGCCTCGGCCTCCGGCACGGGTGGCGGCTTCGGCCGCGCCTTGCCGCAAGCCGGCGATGACGACGAGGCAGAGCCCGATCCTGAACTGCTCGCCCGTGTGCGCGTAGAAGAACTGGTGCGCTCGGATCCGCGGCGCGTCGGCGAGATCCTCTCGCGCTGGGCCACTGAGAACACGAAACCGGCGGGGTCTGCCCGATGAGCGATTCCGAGGAACGCAACGGCGTGCACCAAGCCGCCGCCTTTTTGCTGACGCTGGACAAGGACGGCGCGGCCGCGGTGCTGCGGCATCTCGACCCGACCGTGATCGTCGAAGTCGTCGAAGCCATGGGCGACGTCGACGCTTCGGCTCTGGCGTCCGACGCCGTGCGCGAGCTCTACAAACGCGTCGTGATCGACCTCAAACGTCCCGGCGGCGTCCGGCGGCGCTCGGCCGGCGAACTCAAGCAGATGATCGAACAGACGCTGGGCCGCGAGCAGGCCGGCGCGGTGTTCGAGACGATTCAGAAGCGTCTGCAGCAGGAACGTCCTTTCCTGTCGATCGAAAAGGAACCACCGCATGCGATCTCCGCGGTGCTGACCGAGCAATCCGATCCCGTGGTCGCGTTGGTGCTCGCGCACCTCGAGCCTGCGCTGTCCGCAGATGTGCTCAGCGTCTTCCCGTCCGAGCGCAGCAGCGAAGTCGTGCGCCGCATGGCGACCTTGATTCCGCCGGGCACCGACACACTGCTGGCGATCGCCGAGGACCTGCTGCCGCTGGTGAAGCAGGCTTCGAGCGCCGCGATCCCCGTCGAACGTTCCGTGCGCCTGCGCAGCGTGGCCGAGATGCTGGGCCGCACGAAGGGCGACATGGAGAAGACCGTGCTCGAGAGCCTCGACGAACAGAACGGCGAGATGGTCAAGGAAATTCGCGAGTACATGTTCACCTGGGACGACCTGGCGACGGTCGAGCGGCGCTCGATGCAGAAGATTTTGACTTCCGTCGACACGCGCACGCTCGCGATCGCGCTGAAGGGCTCGTCGAAGAACGTCGAGACCAACATCGTCAACAACCTTTCCGAGCGCGTGCGCGTCATGATCGCCGACGAGCGCGAACTCGCCGGCCCGCTGCCGATGGCCGAAGTTCAGAAGATGCGCGACGAAATCATGGTTGCGGTGCGCACCTTGATGGAGTCGGGCGAGTTCCGTCCCTCGCGCGGAGGCGAAGAACTTGTCGCCTGAATCGATCTCGCTGCACGCCGCGCCCGCTCGCGCGCTGCTCGCCGAAGGAACGCTCGGGGACGCGTTCGCCCGTCTGTGCGAACGGCGCGAACGCGCGAGCTTCGAACGCGGCCAGCGCGCGGGTCGCGCCGAGGCAATCGCGAAGGCCGTCTTGAAACTCGATTTGGTTGTCGCCGAGTTGAACGCCGCCGGCGATGCGGCGAATTTGGCCTTGACCAGCGACTCCGTCGAACTCGCCCTCGCGATTGCTGCGGAACTGGTGCGCTGTGAAGTCGGTGCCCGGCGCCACGGCATCGAAACCATCGTGCGCGAGACCCTGATGGCTTCCGGCGTCGGCCGCGGCGCGTGCAGGGTTCATGTGGCG
>JANMRV010000192.1:0-9709 GCA_031388685.1 Planctomycetota bacterium | reverse complement strand
GTCGATCGCATCGGCAGCGTTCACCGCGAGGTCTACCTGCGCACGTTCTTCCCCGACGCTCAGCTCGACGGCTTGCTGGACCTGGAAGATCGCGTGCGGAAGAAGCTCGCGATGGCGGCGGCATCGGTCGGCGTCGAGGACGCCCCCATCGAGGGCGGCGCTTCCGGCGATCAGTCGTTCACCGAGACGCGCGAGGAGATCGAGAAACTCCATCGCGGCGATGCGTCGATCTACGAGCGAGGCGGGACCGAAGGTGCGGCCCAGACCGGCGAGGAATACCGGCAGGAGCTTCGACGCGCGCTCGAACGCTACGGCGACGCGATCGAGAAGCTCCCGTGGCGTGTCGGCTCGGGCATGGTGAAGGGCGAGCGCAGCGGGTTCGTGTTCTGCGCCGTCGTCGCGGACCGGACCTACCTGCGCTTCGTGCCGACCGAAGAGCAACAACCGATCGTCACCGAGATCGGAACGTGCCTGCGGCTTCTCGAATGCACGGAGGAGACGCCGCGCGTCTTGAGCGAGGAGATGATGCTCGGCGCGTACGGCGCGTGGCAGCTCGCGCGCGACAACATTCTCGCCGCTTGGACGTTCGAGACCGACCCGGCCAACCTCCAACCGAAGGTGCGCCGATTGAGCCGCGAGGTCGCCGACTTCCTGCGCAAGCATCCTCCGAGCGACGTGGACACCGCGAAGCTGCATCGCGCACTGGATGCCGTCGAAGCGCCGTGGTCGATGCGCGAGGAGAAGCAGCTACGCGCCGCGTGGGAGCGCGAGTTCCCGAGCCGCACGGAAAAGGCGCGACACCTGATCGCCGAGGTCGAGCGCATCGGCGTCGAACCTCACCACGCGCCCGCGCCGCTCCCGCCGATCGAGGGCGACGACATCCACCTCGTGTGCTGGATGGCGATCGAGAACTCGGCGACGGCAGCCGCCAGCCGCTAGACACCGTGTCTAGTCAGCCGTCCGTAACGCCTGCGCGACCTCGGCAGGCATGGCGCGACGCTGCATCGCCTCGGTGAGTTCGGGTGCGACGAAGTGGTCCAGGTAGCGAGAAGTCACGGCGAGATTCGCGTGGCCGAGCTGCTTCTGGATGAGGTTGATCGGCACTCTCTCGCGCAGCAACTCGCAGGCGTGCGTGTGCCGGAGCGCGTGCGCATGAACACGCTTGCCGATTTCGGCAGCCTCCGCGAGGCGAGGCAGGAGCGCGCGCACGTACGCAGTCTGGAGTTGCCCACCGTGTAGCGTGCAGAAGACGGGGCTCTGCGCGGAAGGCTTGAGCTTCACACGCTCATCGAGCCATCGGGCAAGCACGCTGAATGCCAGCGGATCGAGCGCGACCATGCGCGGTTCGCCGCCCTTTCCGTTCAGCACATGAAGCGTTCCCGCAGTGCGATCCACTTCCTTCGGCAGGAGGGCGAGCGCCTCCGACACACGTAGCCCGGCTCTCCAAAGCACAACGATGAGTGCGCGGTTTCTGAGACCCGTGGGCGCGGTTCGAGAGCAGGCGTCGATGAGCCGCCCGAGTTCAGCGGGCGAGAGCACCTCGACCGGGAAGCGGCGTCCACTGTTCGACTTGGGCAGGGCGGGCTCGGGCGACGGGGTCTTGGACAGTTTGGGCATGACTAGTTACGCTTCTGACTCTTTCCGATACTCTATCGGCCCACCTGGACCTGCACCATGAGCCTGACTTCCGAAACGATACTCGGCAACCCCCGCGACCACCACCGCCGGGGCTCCCTTCCCGTCCGCCCAGGAGCCCCTGGGAGCCCGCAGAAACGCGCTCGGGGCGTCGCTGAGCCCGACGGCACCTCTTGGGCGATCCAGGACCGCCTCGTGGCCGGAGGCGGAACGTGGTGAAGCTCAACCCGGAGGTGGTCGAGCGGATGCGAGCCCGACACCGCGAGTGGGTCGAGTGCCGCGCTGCCGTCTTCCGGTCGCATGTCGAGATCATCGCCAACGAACTACCCGACTGGCGAGCACACCCCTACTTCACGACGATCCTCTGGGAGTGGTACGACTCGATCGACGAGGACGTTCCCTCCGACTGGTTTCGCGTGGCCGCCGAGGACTGCCGTCGGTTCTTCGCGAACTTGCCGTGGCCTCCTCGTGAGGACGGAGAAGCGATCTCTGTCGCCGCTTGCCGGAAAGCGCTCGACGGTCGAGGCGATCACATGCGCGACGAGGAGGTCCGTTTCCTCCGCGACCAACTCTACGTTCTCGCTGAGATGCTGGTTGACGGCACGCGGAGGCGCGAACAATGAAACGCGATGCGATCATCCGCGCGCTGACCGCCTTCATCTACTGTCGCGTCTCGACGGGGATGCAAGTCGAAGGAACGAGCCTCGAAACCCAGAGGAAGCGCTGCATCGAGTATTGCGAGCGACAGGGATGGAAGGTCGTCAGGATCTTCGTCGAGGAGGGCGCGTCCGCGAAAACCACGAAGCGCCCGGTCTTCCAGGAGATGCTGCGAGCGTGCAGGCAGAGCCGAGGCTCGATCGGGTATGTCGTCGTCTACGCGATCAGCCGGTTCGCGCGGAGCGTTCACGATCACTACACCGTTCGCGGTCAGCTTGAGAAATCAGGCATCGCCTTGCGATCTGCCTCGGAGGCGGTGGACGAGACACCGATGGGAGAGTTTTACGAGACCGTCGCGGCCGGGGTGGCGCAGTTCGACAACTCGATTCGATCGGCGAACACCACCGATGGGATGTTTGCCTGCGCGTCGAGCGGGCGGTGGGTCTGGAAGAGTCACATCGGCTTCTTGAACGGGACAGCGTCAGGTGGCGGGGCAAGCCTGATCCATGACCCCGAGCGTGCGCCCCACATCCGCACGGCCTTCGAGATGCTCAGGACGGGTGACTACTCGAAGGCCCAAGTGCTCGCCCACGTTACCGGGCTCGGACTCCGCAGGCGGAACGGCCGTCCCTTGACTCCCCAAGACTTCGCAAAGCTCGTCGAGAATCCGATCTATGCGGGACGTGTCGTGGTGCCGAGCTGGAAGATCGACGTGAAGGGAGACTTCGAGCCCATCGTGGATGAGGTGACGTTCCACGCCGTTCAGGCATTCCTCAAGGGCGGGCGTCCAGAGATCCGGCGTCACCATCTGGACAACCCGGACTTCCCGCTGCGGCGCTTCGTTCATTGCGCGCACTGCGACTCGCCGTTCACGGGAAGCCCATCGAAGGGCCGCAACGGACGATACTTCTACTACAGGTGCCGGAACACGAAGTGCCCCGGCAACAACGACGGCCGGTCGAGCTTCCGCAAGGAGGTGCTCGAAGCTCAGTTCGTGGAGAACCTCCGGTCGCTCGCCCCAACCGGTCAGCTCGGACCTCTGTTCCGCGAGATCGTTCGCGACGTTTGGAACCGCAAGCGAGTTGACGACATCGCGCAGAAGAAGAAGATCCACGCGAGGATCGCGCAGCTCGCTGTCGAGGAGCGGGCAGCGACCAAAGCCGCAGCGAAGGGCATCATCCCGAAGGCGCAGTACGACGACCTGCTCGGCGAGTACCGAACGGCACTCGCGCTCGCGCAGCTCGAACTCCAGCGGTTCGGCTCCGAGGACATCGAGCTGGACCGCGCGCTCGATCTTGGTGAGCGCCTCTTGAACGACGCGGCGGGCCTCTGGAACGAGCTGGATGCAGAGCGGCGGCCGCGTCTCCAGCGGTTCATCTACCCCGACGGCATCCCCTACGACGGCGAGGCATTTGGAACCGCTCCGACCTGCGGCATTTTCGGCCTCGCAGGCCACGCCAGGGCCGGAAAGAGGCCATCCACCCCCGAGCGATCAGGGGTGGATGGTGGAATGGTGACCCCAAGGGGATTCGAACCCCTGTCGCCAGGATGAAAACCTGGTGTCCTAGGCCGGGCTAGACGATGGGGCCACCGGAGTGCGACTCCGCGGGCCGTCCGGCTGGCCCGATGAAGTGGGGCGGGACGATACTGCCCACCCGTGGGGCCTGTCAACGCGGAGCAGCCGAATCCAGCGACCAACCTGCGCTCGCCAGCAGCGCGAGCACGTGCCGATACTCGCGTTCCAGGCTGTCGATCAGCGCGCCGGCGCCCCGCGCGGGAGCCGGGAGCACGTCCCAGGTGTAGGTCTCGATTTCCAGGTGCAATTCGTCCAGCCCCCACGCCTGCGGACTGGAGAGCGCGAGGCCAACCAGTTCGTCGGTCGAACTGCGCGTGGTCTCGAGGCCGGAGCCGTCGAGTTCGGCCCGGTCGATCGGCACGTGGAAATGGCAACGCCACTCCTGGCAGCTGGTCCAGGCCCGCTCGCCGCGCGAAAATGCCTGCGCAACCTCGGGCAAATCGCCTGCTCGCACCAGACCGTCCGGACCGCGCCCGGTGACCTGGTGCAGGTAGCGTGGCTCGGCCATGGCGAACAGGGCCGCGCGGCCCCGTTTGTTGAGCGCTGGATCGCGCAGCACGACCGCGTTGGTGACCTGCAACTTGGCAAGCCCCGCTCCGTTCGCCGCGGCGTTGGCCAGCGCTTCGCTCGCGGTCTCGAATTCGACCGCGGCATGACAGGCGTCGAGGCAAGTGCCCATGTGCGCGCGCACGCTGGCCGCCTTGCGCGCGGCACGAATGCCGCCCGCGAAAAGTTCGCGCAATTCGCGCGTGTCGCCGCAATTGGCGCGCGGTTCGGGCTCGAGCGCGAGCACGATGCGCTCGGCTTGGATCTTTTCCAACTCGTCGACGACGGCGCCGAAGCCTTCTCCCACGGCGCGCTCAGAACCCTTCGCGCGCGGCGAACTCGAGTGCATCCCGGTGTGCGTGCTGATCGAAAGATGACCGCGCTGGTCATCGACGCGCGGCAGCGCCGCGAGCACGGCGGCGACGGAATACGTCCAGCGCGCGCGTGCTCCCTCGAGCCAGGTCGGCTCGAAGACGCGCTCTTTCAGGCTCGCGGCGTGAAAGTCGCCGTAGGGAAACGCATTGGCCGTGAACGCGTCGAGCCCGTGGTCGGCGCACAGCGGCCCTAGCCGCGCAATCGCGCGCCGCACGGACGTGAACTCGCGCGCGTGGGGCAAAACGTCCGCGACCGCTTTCGACGGCTCGAACACGGCGGCAGGAAGATACAGCCCGACGCCGAACGGTCTTCCAGGGGCGAGTCGCGCGCGCAGCGGGACAGTGATCGTCTCGATGCCCTTGACCACACCCTCGAGGCTCGCCGCGGGATGAACGTTCAGGCAATAGGCCAGGCGCACCGCCTTGCCTGGATGTGCTCGATGCGTGAAACGCACGGAGCGCGCGCTAGCAGCCCGCTGAAAAAGGCGCCGTCGCGAGGCATAGCGGGCGAAGGTGATGCAAGGAGCGCGACGAAACGGCGGCAGGGGCCCCCACGTTAGAGCGCGAAGCGCTCGTGGTGAAGGCTCCTGCGGAGCCTTCGCAGTGGGGTGCGGCCTTCCTGGCCGCTGAGCACGACGTTTCTAGCGCGACGCAGCAGCGCCGAAGACCGCGAAGCCGAGTAGGCGACTTTTCCAACGGGTTGCTAGAGCGTCACGCCCTCGTCGATGAACAACACCGGGATCCCGTCGCGGATCGGATAGATGCGTTTGGCATCTTCGCGCATCAGTCCGGCCTCGAAGGCCTGACTCACCGGCTTGCCGGCCTGGTTCTTGACCTTCCCGGCGGCGATCGCGGCGTTGAGCTTGGACAGTTCGTCCGCGCTCGCCATGCGCAATCCTTGGTGGGTCTCGGGACAGGCAAGGATCGAGAGCAGTTCCGGATCGATGCCGCGCTTGGGTTGGGTGGGTTGAGCCATGTTTCCTTACTTTTTCCTCAGGGAGTCTGGCTTTGGAGCCTCGCCTGCACAAGGCCGGCCGCTTCGCGGCCATGAATCCGAACCGAACGCCTTCGCCCGCGTTGACAGCGCGCACGGGCTGCGCTCCCCTGCAGCACATTGAAATGCCACCTCATGCCGCTCTGCGCTGCGCTGGCCCTGGCCGCGGTCGCTCTGGGT
Source organism: Planctomycetota bacterium (assembly GCA_031388685.1). Classification (GTDB taxonomy): domain Bacteria; phylum Planctomycetota; class UBA1135; order UBA1135; genus JADJQU01. Next base: position 3,747 of record JANMRV010000192.1, on the reverse strand, counting down.
CAAGATTCCGGCAACGCGCCTGAATCGAAGGCTCGTGCCGCCGTCGAACTTCCCGCGAGCCCCGCGGCGCGCGCCTTCGCGGGTGTCGGCCCGCAGACCGTTGCTGCGCCGTTGCCTGGCGGCCCGTTCGGCGGACTGGAAACACCCGAGTGGCGCGCACTCTAAGCCTGGCAGAACTGGGCCGCGGCGGTGGGCGCCGAAGCCGGAGCGAGTCAGCCGGATCCCATGCGCCGTGCAGGCTTGGCGCAGATTGCCCTTGCTCAGGGTCGCTTCGACGACGCTTGGGATCACTTTGCGGCGACCGGAGGCGAGCCAGCGGTCTGCGCCGCGCTGCTGCCCTCCTTTTTGCCGGGAGTGCGGACCGGCGCGCCGGCGAACGCCGACGCAAACCGATTCTCCGTTGGAACGGGCGGTCTCGTTTCCGCGCTGCCCGACGGCGTGCTGCTGCGCCCCGCAACGCCCCCGCCGTCCGTTCCGGCCGCGGAAGTCGCACTCGGCCGCGCCTGGATCGAACGGCGCGAGATGCGGCTCGACCGGCTGCAGATCGGCGCCGCCGAACTTTCGATGAAAGTGGGCCTGGAAAGCGACGGCATTCAGATCGACTTCGAACACCGCGGCGGCGGATCGGCGCACGTGCGCGTCCTGCTGCCGGAACTTGCCGACTTCGAATTGAGCGTCGCCTACGTCGATTGGATGCGTCAGGATGAAGTCAACCGTGTGTTGGAATTCGACATCGCCCCCGGCGACGAGCCGCACACGCTTTTCGGCCGATTCCGCGCGCGGACGATCGCCTGGCCGACCAACCTGCCCACGAATTCCCCGCGCTTCCTTGTCGAGCACGGTCTGGCCTTCGATTTCGCAAGCTCGGCGCCCGACGCCGAGGTGTTCCGCGCCGCGAGCCCTGGTTTTTCCAAGATCCTGGGACTGCCGGTCAGCCTGAATCCTGGCTCCACCGGCAGCTTCGCCGGCGTGCGCATCGACCTCTCCGACCCGGCCGTCGCCCGGCGCAAATTCTTAGGCATGGTCACCCTGGCGGAGCGATTCGCGCTGCGCCCCAAGCCGCATTGAGACGCAACTCGAACCCTCGGCGGGCGCTAGGGTTTCCGCTCGAGTCCGCGGCGAGCTAGTCTCCCCCCTATGCCGTTGACCAACGCCCCTATCGAGAACCGCGCGCGTTTTCTCGCTGCACTTTCCGAACGCGGCGCGGCCGCGATCCTTCCGACGGCCGGCGCCAAGGTCCGCAACCACGACAGCGAGTATCGCTTCCGGCCCGACAGCGACTTCTGGTACCTGACCGGCTTCGCGGAACCGGACAGCGTGCTGGTGCTGCTGCCGGGCAACGCGAGTGCTCCCACTCAGCGCGCGGTGCTTTTCCTGCGCGAGAAGAAACGCGACGAGGAAATCTGGAACGGCCTGCGCCTGGGGCTCGAAGCGGCTCCGGCGACGCTGGGGATCGACGCCGCGTTTCCGATCGCGGAGTTGTGGACTCGCCTGCCCGAACTGCTCAAGGGTTACGAGCGCATCGTCTACCGCAGCGGTCTCGACGAGACCCGCGATCGCGCCGTGCACGCTTGCCTCGCGAAATTGCGCGCGCAGGTGCGCGCGAGCTTCGCCCTGCCGAACGAAGTGATCGACCCCGCGCCGCTGCTGCACGAACAGCGCCTGTTCAAGACGCCGGCTGAACTCGCGCTGATGCGCAAGGCCGCGGCGATCAGCGCCGAAGCCCACATCGCGGCCATGCGCGAAACGCACGCGGGCCAGCGCGAAAACGAGATCGACGCGCTCTTGACCTACACCTTCCTGCGGCGCGGCGCGAGCGGTGCTGCCTACGGCAACATCGTCGCCGGCGGCGCCAACGCCTGCATCCTCCACTACGTCGAGAACAACCGCGAACTGCGCGACGGCGATCTGTTGCTGATCGACGCCGGCGCTGAATTCGATTGTTACGCCAGCGACGTGACGCGCACTTTTCCGGTCAACGGACGCTTCAGCGCGGAGCAGCGCGCGCTGTACGAAGTCGTGCTCGAATCGCAATTGGCGGCGATCGCGCAGGTCGCTCCCGGCAACAGCTTCCTTTCGGTGCATGAAGTCGCGCTGCGGGTCCTGTGCGAGGGCTTCGCGCGCCTTGGACTTTTGCCCGGCAGCGCCGACGAAATCGTCAAGAACGAGTCGTACAAACGCTTCTACATGCACCGCACCAGCCACTGGCTGGGCCTCGACGTGCACGACTGCGGCGCCTATGTGATCGGGGGCAAGTCGCGAGCCCTGGAAGCCGGCCAGGTGCTGACCGTCGAACCGGGAATCTACATCGCGCCTGACGACGAGAGCGTCGAGGCGCGCTGGCGCGGGATCGGCATCCGCATCGAGGACGACCTGCTGGTGACCTCGACGGGACACGAGGTCTTGACCCGCGAGATCCCGAAGACCATCGAAGCGATCGAGCGGACCTGTTCGCGCCAGACGCCTGCGGCCACGACTTCGCGCTGATCGACCAGAAATCCAACACGCCCGCTCGCGCACAACGAACTCGGTGTCCACCTGGATCGGCAACCCTGGAGATAGGCTCAGCCTTCGCGAAGCGCAGGCTGCGCTGGCCGAATCCGCCCATCTCGCCGCGCGCCCCTCGTGGATCTGGCTCGCGGGTTTCCTCTATCCGTCGGTGCTGCTGCTGCCCGCGATCGGAGCGCGGGCGGCGACGGCCGGCTTGGAGGATCAAAAGCTCGCCGACACGCTCGCAGCCCTGCTGCCGTTCTTGATGCCGCCGCTGATGCTGATCGTCGTCGGCCTCGCGCGGCTCTCGGCGCCGAAGCACTGGAATGACTGCGTGACGCGCCATGGTCGCGCGCGCCTGCGCGACGCATTGGCCGCCGGGAAAGGCCTGCTCTGGTCGACGTTCGGGCTCTGGCTGTGCGTGCTGCTGCTCGACCTGACGGTGCTCGGTGTCGGCCTGCTGGCCTTCCAGTGGCGCTCTCCGGGTCGGCCCGATTTCATTCTCTACCTGGTCGGCGGTCCGCTGCTCCTGTTCTGCTGCGCTTACGCCGCAGTCGTGTCGGTCCTTTTTCAACTCGCGCTGCACAGCCTGGCGCAGAATCGCCGCGGCGTCGTCTCCGCGCTGCAGCATGCTTGGAAACTTGCCCAGAACGATCCTTGGGCCACGTTTCGCGCGGCGCTGGTGGACTGCGCGCTGAGCTTCGTGCTCTGGTCGATCCTCGCCGCAGGCAGCCATTTCAATTCCGGCATAGCACTGCTGATCACGGCAGCCCACGTGATGTTGACGGCGATCGCCGGCGTGGCGCGGGCGCTGTACTGGGGGCGCGTGTACCGCGCGCTTGGCGGGTTGACGCCTGAGGACGGCGTGCCGGGACTGCCCCCCATCCCAGCGGCCGCAGCACCGCGCTAATCCATGGGTGCTTGCGACGCGGGAGGGTGAGCGCGGAAGGGATCGAACCTTCGACCTACTAGTTAAAAGCCAGTTGCTCTACCGACTGAGCTACGCGCCCGGAGTCCCGATGCAAGAAAAATTGGTGCCCGCGGAAGGGATCGAACCTTCGACCTTTTGATTAAGAGTCAATTGCTCTACCAGCTGAGCTACCGAGAGATTTGAGGGTGCAAAAGTAACAATTTTTCGTTTTTGTTGATAAAAAATTATTCTTTTATTCTTATTCGCCATTTGAATGAACCTCTCAAGCAATCAAATTGTTAATTTTGGTGTATGGATTCATCTGCTAAAAACCCGTTTAAGTCTGC
>JANMRV010000181.1:0-5325 GCA_031388685.1 Planctomycetota bacterium | reverse complement strand
GGCCTGCGCAAGCGCGCGCTCTTCGCAAAGGGTCGCCACGCAAAGCAACTTGGGGTCGACCCGGCGCAAGCGCGCGAGCGAAAGCTGTGCGAGCTCCACGCAGCTCACGCGTTTCGCGCGCAACATCGCGCCGAGTTCCGGAATCGAAGCGAAGGCGAGTGCATCGAGCACGTCCGGGCGCTCGCGCAACGCCGGCTCAGGTCGCGCCAACGGCCCCAGGTAGCGCGCGTCCGCAACCAGCCCCGCGAGCGCGACCGTATAGCCGATCGCCGGCGCCAAGCCGGCCGGACCGGCCAGGGCTCGCAGTCGATCGAAGGAACTGCGCAGGTCCGCGAGGCCGGGCTCGGCCAGCTTCAATTGCTCATCGCTATAGTCGAGACCCAGGAAACGTGCCGCGGCGCGGGCCTCTTCGCGAGCTGGATTCGGCGTGGTCGCTGGATCGGCCTCGGAGGGTTGAGGGGACTGCGCCGTGGACAGCAGGAACACGCAAAGCAATTGGTCGAGCATGGCGGGTAGCCGGAGCAAATGAGCGTCCGGACACTCCACAATACGGTTTTGTCAGGCTTGCCGGACCGTGAGGAAGCAGCGAAAGGGCCCCGCTTCGAAGCCGTGTCCCCGCCCTGCCGCCCACTCTCCGGGAGTGGGATAGACTGACCAGGCAGAGCCCGGAATCGAGATCTCTGGTGCAATGTCCGCTGCCCGCGACCCATTGGGAACGCGGCCTCCCGCCACGGGGCAAAGAATTCAGACCGACCGACGATCGATCGATGCAAATCAAACGCTGGATGGCTGGTGGGCTCCTAGTCGCGCTGCCTGCGGCTTTGGCGAACGCTCAGACCGCCGAGTACGAACGCGTGGGAACCAGCCTCTGGCGCACCCAGGGCAATCAACGCTGGGCGGTCAACCAGCGCCTCGCGACACTGAAGCTCGCCACTCTCGACTTCGCGAACTGGCGCGCCGGTTTGCCGAGCGCTTCGCTGTTGCGCCGGCTCTCGGCCGTTCGCGCCAACCGGCTGGGTTGGATCGACGTGAACGTACCCGCCGATGTCGACGCGCTCGAAATCTTGAACGCGTTGCGCGCGGATGAGCGTGTCAGCGCCGCGGAATTGTCCGCCATCGGAAGTTACAGCGGCGTGCCGAACGACCCAAACTTCGGACTGCAGTGGCACCTGCGCAACACCGGTCAGACTGGCGGAACGCCCGGCGCCGACATCGGCGCTACCAGCGCCTGGGACATCAGCGTCGGCGCCCCCGGCGTCGTGATCGCGATCGTCGATTCGGGCACGGAGATCACACACCCTGATCTCGCCGCGAACATCTGGCTCAACGCGGGCGAGATCGCCGCCAACGGCATCGACGACGACGGCAACGGGTTTATCGACGACACGCACGGCTGGGATTTCGAACACGCCAATCCCGACGTGGCCGGCACGATCTTCCACGGGACAACCACGGCCGGCGCGGCGCTCGCGCGCACCAACAATGCTCAAGGCGTGAGCGGGGTCGCGGGAGGCTTCCAGCCCGCGGAAGGTTGTCGCGGAATGATCCTGGCGGTCGGCGACAGCGCGCCGCAGAGCGCTTTGCTGGACGACGCGATCCTCTACGCCGCCGACAACGGCGCGCGGATCATTTCCATGTCGCTGCAGGTGCCTTCGTCGGCCGCGATCAACGCTGCGCTGCAGTACGCGCACGACGTGCGCGGTGTGACGCTGGTCGCAGCTGCCGGCAACTCGCCCTCCGCAGTCACCTATCCGGCCAATCAGTCGCGCGTGATCGCGGTGGGTTCGACGAACAGCTTCGACGCGCGTTCCGCCTTCTCGGCGATCGGCCCGGAACTTTGGTTGGTCGCACCCGGAGAGAACATTCGCACCACCACGATTGGCGCGAGCTACGCCTCTTTTTCAGGCACTTCGTACTCAGCGCCCATCGTTGCGGGCAGCTTGGGCCTGATGTTCGCGTACATGCCGAGTCTTTCGGCGGACGATGCGCGCGAGGTCCTGAAACTGACGGCGCGCGATCTGGGCGTCAGCGGCTTCGACAACTTGACCGGTTGGGGCCGCGTGTCCGCTTCGGCGGCGCTCGCCAAGCTCGTGCAGTCGGACTGCGACGGCAATGGCATTTACGATCCCAGGCAGATTGCCAACGGGACTTCGCTCGACGTCAACGGCAATGGCGTGCCGGACGAATGCGAACTCGTGACCTACTGCATGGGCACGCACAATTCGCTGGGCTGCATTCCGGCAATCGTCAGCCAGGGCTCATCGTCGGCGTCGGCGAACTCTGGTTTCGTGATCAGCGCGCTGTCGATCCGCAATCAACGCCCGGGCCTCTTGATGTACAGCTTCGCCGGGCGCGCGACTTTGCCGGTGGGCAGCGGCACGCTGTGCGTCGCAGCTCCCATCCGTCGAACGATCTCCGTGGATTCCGGCGGATCGCCGACTGGAGCCGACTGCAGCGGCGTGCTGTCCGTGGACATGAACGCCTTCGCGAGCGGTGCGCTCGGCGGTTCACGCGCTGCGGGTCTCTCGACTCCTGGTCTGCGCGTCAGTTGCCAGTGGTGGTCCAGCGATCCCCTGCCCGGCGCCCCGAACAACCCCAGTTTCTCCGACGCCCTCGAATACTCCGTCGCACCCTAGCCCGACGACGCCACGCAGCTCCAGCTACTCGCCGACATCCGCTGAAAACCTCTTTAGGCTCCAGCCGATGCCAAGTCCGACGATCAACAGGCCCGCGATCGGAATCTGCCAGCGTTCGAACCCGAGCAAGCGCTCCTGGTGCACGCTCAGCATCAAAAGCAACAGCGGCGTGGACATGAACAGATTGTGCCGCGAGCGCACGCCGGCCCGGTCGAGATCCGCCTGATTCGGCGCGTGCCCATCGCGCATGGCGACGACCGAGCGCTCGAAGGCCGGAGCGATGTGTATCCAGGCGTTGGCCGCCATTGCAGTGCCCAGCAGCGCACCGATGTGGATCAGGATCGCGCGGTGTGACATCTCGAGGCGAGTATCCAAGTAGCAACCGTAACCAACTGCGACCGCGGCCCAAGCGACGAACGAAAGCTCCGCATGCCTGCCCGCGGCGCGCGCGAGCAACTCGTACACCACGAAGAGGCCGAACAAGAGCCCAAATGCCTGGCCCACCTGGCTCCAGGGCATGTGCGCGCCCGCGAACTCGCTCGTGGACGCGTACATCAGCGGCGCGGCCTTCGACGAGTAGTACAACTTCATCAACAGCGCGGCTCCGGTGATCCAGGTCATGAGCGCGGCCCACTTGAACCAGAACATCATGCGCGGGATGTACCGGAGCGCGACCTGCTTGCGCACTTCGGCCTCGAGAACCGCGACGGAGTGCGTATAGACGAGCGTAAAGCTGTACAGCATCGCCAGCCAGACGACGCCGGCGATGATGTGCACCCAGCGATAGAGCAACTGGTCGTAGTCCAATCCCTGCTGCAAAAGTGCGAAGGCGGAATTCGATCCCATGGCTCTTGTTCAGTCCTTCCGGCGAAAGGTGATGCGCACGGACGCGCCGTTCTCTTCCGTGACGACAGCGCTGGCCTTCAGTCGCCCGAGCACTTCGTGCCAGGCATTCACTTCGTATTCGCCCGGCGGAAGACCGCTCCAGCCAAAATGCCCGTCCGCCTCGGTCACGTGAAAAAACCGGTGCTCGAACACGCCCACCCAGGCCTTCATCCACGGGTGCAGATCGCAGACGATCGCAACGGCGACTTCCGGTTCCTTGAAGACGACGTCAAGCGCCGGGCCGGCTTCGGCCTGGGTCTGATTGATGCTCGGATTCTGGTCGCGGCGAGGCATCGTGCGCACGTTGTGCCGAGCGCGATCCTCATTGCTGATGCGCAGCGTCTGCCCCGCGCGCACGCCGATCGCGTGCGGCCGATACAAGCAGCCACGCTGGCGCAACTGCAAGGGACTCAGCGTTTCCGGCGCGGGCTGCGGCTCGGGCGGTGGATTGCCGAGCCAGACGAAGACATTCGCCAGGCGACCGCCCTCGACGACCCAGGCTTCGGTCAGCGCGGGCTCGTTCGGATCCAGGCCGCAGCCACCCTCGGCCGCCGTGTTGATCGGCAGGCGAGCCGGGGGCGTGCCTTCGAAGACGATCAGACCTTCGATCGAACCGCGCGGCGCAGGGAGCGCCCCCGATTCCGTGCCGACACTCGCTGAAGCCGCGGCCGTGGCACCGGATTCAGGCCGGCCGCTTTGCGAGTCGTCGCCACAGGCAGCGAGACACACCGCAAGTGCGAGCGAGAGCGGTCGAAGCGGCTGCATGGACGCCTAGCGTAGCCTTCAGCGCCGCGCTCGTCGCGGCTCAGGCCAGCTCGAACATCAGCTGCAGGCGCATGAAGTCCACGTCGACCAGGCGCACCGAGATCGGATAGCCCTCGGTGAACGAAAGCCGCTTCTTGCCCTGGCTGATCTGGATCGTCGGGCCGCGCACTTCGACGCGATCGCCGATCTTCTTCGCCGGCAGGAAGCCGTTCACGTTGAACGCCACAAGGTGCAGTTCCAACCCGGCGGGAGAAACGCGCGCCAATTTGGCGTCGAGCTTTTCTCCGATGTGCGGGTGCATGAACTGGCAGACCTTCAGGTCGCCGATCGCGGTCTCGCACATCTCGGCGATCTCGCTCTGGGCCGAGCAGTGGCTGGCGATCTCGTTCAGGTCCGCGAGCAGCGCCTCGGCCTTGAGTTCGGCCGCGGCTTCCCCGGCGCGACTCTCGATGCTCCACAACCAGCGGTGCACGAGCAGGTCGGGATAGCGGCGGATCGGCGAGGTGAAGTGCAGATAGGCCTTGCGCGCGAGTCCGAAGTGCGTGGCGACGTCCTCGTGATCGTGCACTTCGTAGACCGCGCGCTCGATCAGGCCGAGGATGCGCTGGATCATCGCCTCGGCATTGGGCTTCTTGCGCGCCGCGCGGATCAATCGACCGATGTCGCGGCCGGTCAGGCGCTCCTTGGTCGGCACGTGGATGCCGTGCTCCTCCAGTTGCTTGGCGACAGCCTCGATCTCCTCGGGGCTTTTTTCCGGGTGCACGCGGTAGATCGTCGGCAGACCGCGCTCGCGAAAAAGATCGCCGACGGCCTGGTTGGCGGCCAGCGCGGTTTCCTCGATCAGGGACATCGAGAAGTAGCGCGGGTAGTCGATCACCTTGACGACTTCGTGCTTGTCGTCGAACACGAACTTGCGCTCACGCGAAGGCAGGCGCAGCGAACCTTTCTGATCGCGCAACTTCTGCTGCACGTGAGTCCAGGCGCGAAACTGCTCCAGCGGGCCGCGCAGGAACTCGAGCGAACGCGACTCCGGCGTGTC
>JANMRV010000169.1:0-3478 GCA_031388685.1 Planctomycetota bacterium | reverse complement strand
TCGGAGTTCTTCGGCAACTTCGGCACCTACGACGTCGATCTCGAGATGCCCGCGATCTACGAGGGCCACATCTTCGCGAGCGGCGTGCCGCTGTCGCCATCCGAGCGACGCGGCGAGCGCGTGATCGCGCGCTTCCAGGCGCCCTCGGCCGCGGAACGCGCGCGCGTCGATGCGCAGGGCCGCACGCCGCTGGTGCACGACTTCGCCTGGACCGCGGATCCCGACGTCAAGGCGCGGCGAGCCACGTTCCATTTCGACGAGTGGCGCAGACGATTCCCCGAAGAGGTCGCGCGCGTGCAACGTGCGCTGGGGGCCGAGCGCGACATTTCGCTGTCGGACGTGGAGGTTTGGGTCCTGATGCAGCCCGAGCGCGAGGCTCTTTGGCAGCGCCAGTTCGAAGCCACCTCCACCGCTTTGTTCTTCTACGGGCTGTGGTTCGGCGAGTATCCCTTCGAGCGCGTGACGCTCGTCGATCCGCCGTGGGGCGGAGGCCAAGCCGGCGGGATGGAGTATCCGACGCTGTTCACCGCCGGTTCGAGCCTGTTCAGCGACAAGGCCTTGCTGGGGGCTGAGTCCACCGCCGTGCACGAATGCGGCCACCAGTTCGTCTACGGGCTGATCGGCAACAACGAGTTCGAGGAAGCCTGGCTCGACGAAGGCTTGAATTCGTGGGCCGACTCGGAGGCGCTGATGCGCCGCTACGGGCCGCGCATCGAGGCCACGGAATATTCGGGCCTCTACTTTTCCGGTGTGACGCCGTTTCCCGTGGCGGGCGGCAGCCTGCTCGGCAATCTGCTTTGCGGCAAGGCGTTCGAAATTCCCTTCACGGAGTTTTCGTTCAAGCCCGTGCGCGCGAGCGGCTTCGTCGACTGCTGGCGCGATCAACCCGCGCTGACGTTCGTCGATTCAAAGAGCGATCTGCGCTGGACCGATCGCGGCGTCTACCTGGGCGATCCTTCCAGCGACCCGCTTGGCCAAAGCTGGTCCTACAAGTCGGGCGAGACGTACAGGATCGGCTCCTACTACAAGCCCGCGGTCGTGCTGCGCTCGATTCCCGCGCTGCTTGGAACCGACGGTGACGCGCGGTTCCTGCGCGGCATGCGACGTTACTCCGATGCGTTTCGCTTCCGCCACGCGACCAGTGTCGATTTCGAGCGCGAGTTCGCAGCCGGCGCCGAGGCCGATCTCGACTGGTACTTCGAGGAGTTGTTCCACGGCACGGGCACGGTGGACTGGAAGATCGAGGTCGCCGAGCGGCGTGTTCACAAGCGCATGGGATTCGTGCAAGCAGAGTCCGGCGCCGCCTTTGAATTCCAGGCAACTCCGAAGGCGGAAAAATCGGCGGAAGACCCGCCGTTCGAGCTCGAAGTGCTCGTCAGCCGCAGCGGCGAACTGTGCCTGCCTGTCGACGTGCGCTGGACCTACGACGACGGCACGAGCGAGACCCTGCGCTGGACGCGCGCGGAGCAGCAAGTTTCGCGCTGGAAGCGATTCGCGCGCAGCAGCACGAAGACTTGCGTGTCCGCGGCGATCGACCCGGATCGCGGCTACTTCCTGGACCTGAACATGCGCGACAACCAATGGTTCAAGGCCGTGGATGTCGTCGCACCCTGGCGCTGGACCGAGCGCGCCTTCTCTCGCGCCGCGCAGTGGCTGCATTTCCAAGGCGGTCTGGGTGGCTAGAGAAGTGCCGGAGACCGAGCCGTCGACCGCGATCGTCACACCTGGGCGCCTGGTGTTTTTCCGTGCGTTGTACGTCACGCTCGGACGGCCGCCGATATGGATCATCGTTGCCTGCACGACGGCGTTGCTCGCGCTCGTGTCCGCTGCGCCGTGGTTTGATTGGTTCGACCAGGCGCTCGCGCATCACTATGCGCCGGGCACGCTGATCCGCGAACTGAGCGAGACGTTTCGATTCGACAATCGACTCGAGAGCGGCGCGCAGGCCGTCGCCGCGCGCGGAACCGGCGCCGGATTGGCGCTGCTGGCCATGCTGCTCGGCGCGTACCAGGCCGGAGGCTGGCTGCAGATTTTTCTCGAGCGCACGCACGGCCATTCGGTGCATCGGTTCTTCCACGGTGGAGCGCGCTTTTTCTTTCGCTTCGCGCGCGTGATTCCCTTGACGTTCTTGTGGCTGCACCTCGCCGGCTGGCTGATGTACGAGACGCCGTGGAAATGGGCGCTGTCGATCCTGTTCGACGCCGTCGACGGCAATCTCGAAGTCGTGACCTCGGAGCTGACTGCGCGTCGTATCGTCTGGACGCAGGACGGTATCTATGCCGGTTTGTTCGGCCTGATCTTGGCCTGGGGAACGTACACGCGCGCACGGCTCGCGCTGCAGGACACGAATTCCGCCGTGTGGGCCGGCATGTGCACGTGGTGGACGCTGCTGCGCCATCCGCTCCGCACGCTCGCGCCGCTAGGAGCGCTGTGGCTGGTCGAATCGGCGCTGCTGCTCGGCGTCGCCTTGCTGGCCAAAGTGCTGCAGGGCGGGCTCGGGAAGACCGGCGACTGGATGCCGGTGTTGTTTCTTTTCCTGCTCGGGCTGCTCGCGCTTCTGCTGCGCAGCCTGATTCGCGGCGCGGGTTATCACGCCGCCTTGCAGGTCAGTGTGCGCGTGGTTCAACCGCTCCCGCGTCCCGACCCGTGGAAGCATTCGATCGGTGGCCCCGGCGGCCCGCAGTACCCGATCGGCGGCGACGAGTACGGCGTGTCGCTCTGACGCGTCGTAACCAGCGGCACGCAGCGTCAGCGGCCGCCGTAGCCGAGGCCCTTCAGGCGATCCTCCGCTTCTTTGGACAGTACTGCAGGGCTCGTGCTGGACCGCGCGCGAAGTTGCGCATCGAAGGCGAGCGCCGCTTTGCGCAATTGCGCCAGCCGCTCGCGCGCCGTCAGTGCTCGCGCGCTCGCACTCGGAGTCGGGTCGCGCGCAAGCAATTCCGTGCGTTCGCCCGGATCGACGCCTAGGTCCCACAGGCCCGGGCCCTTCTCGTCTTCAAAGTACCGAAAGCGCCCGGCGGCATCGCTCGTCCGCAGCACCGATGCGAGGAACATCACCTCGCCGTCCTCGAGCCGCGCACCCTCGCTGAACGCCGACCGCAACGATCGTCCGCTGCCCAGTCCGGGCGCGCCCGCGAAGTCCGCGATCGTGGACGCGATGTCGATCGAGCGCGTCACCGCCGAAATCGTGCGCAATTTCAGGTTCGTCCCCAGCGGCGGCACGAGGATCAGCGGCACGCGCGCGATCTCGTCGTGAAATCCTCCGTGCATCAATTGGCCGTGCTCAAAGAATTCCTCGCCGTGGTCGGAGGTCACCACGATCAGTGCGCCATCGAGGTAACCGCGGCGGCGCAACTCGTGGAAAAGGTTCGACAGATCGCGATCGAGTTGCGCGAGGCCGGCGTCATAGAGTCCGCGCACGTACTCGAGCTCGGAACTCGACGGTACGAAGACTCCTTCGTTCGCCGCCTGCAGCCAG
>JANMRV010000150.1:0-2561 GCA_031388685.1 Planctomycetota bacterium | reverse complement strand
CACGACCACCGCGGCGAGCACGGCCAGCACGAGCTTGGTGGAAATCCTTCGGATCATCGGCGGGTGGCGCTTAGCATGGCGCGCTAGCCTGGCCCACGAAGAGCGTATCCTGCTGATCCGTCTGTCGCATCTGGGCGATGTGGTGCACGCGCTTCCCGTGTTCCACGCGCTGCGCGCCGCGCATCCTGATGCGCGCTTGGCCTGGGCGATCGAACCTGAGTTCGCCGGACTGATCGACGGCCTGCCCGGCCTGGAGCGCACGATCCTGTTCGAGCGCCGGCGCGCCGCCAAGGCCTGGCTGGCGCTTGCCGCACAGCTCGCGAGCTTCAATCCGACCTGGATCGTCGATGCGCAGGGCAACCTGAAAAGCGCCGCGGTCAGCCTGTGCGCCCCGAGTGCGCGTCGCAGCGGACTCAATCGCCGCGATTGGCGCGAGCCGGCGGGCAGTCGCGTGCTGCACGACTGGGCCGCGCCGACGACAGCGCTGCCCGCGCACGCCATCGATCGCATGCTGCGGCTGTGCGAGCACGTGGGTGGCCCTGCGACAGAGCCGTGTTTCGATCTCGGGTTGTCGAGCGAGGAATTGCTGCGCGGTGAGCGCGCGCTCGAGACCGCGCTCGGATCCGCGCCCGAGCCGACGGATGTGCTGCTGGCGCTCTCGGGGGCAGGAGATGTGCGCAGCTGGCCGCTGCCACATTGGATTCAATTGGCGCGCGAATTGGCGCATTCGGGCAGGCGTGTGCTCGCGATCTCCGGCCCCGGCGAGATCGAAATTGGACAGCTTCTGGCGAGCGAGCTTCAGACTGAACCCAAGGTCCGTTCCTGGATCGGCCAGCGCGGGCTTCGCGAACTCGGCGCCGCGCTGACGATCGCCGCGCGAGCCAAGGCGCGTTACGTCGGAGTCGATTCGGGCCCCATGCACATGGCCGTGGCCGCCGGAATGTCCGTCGTCGCCCTGGAAGGTCCGCAGTCGCATCTGCGAACCGGCCCCTGGCCTCTGCCGGAACGCGAATCTGCGGCAGCACGCCACCGGATCGTACGAAACTCAGAGCCACCGAGTTGCGCGCCGTGCTTCTCGCGCATCTGCCGCCACCCACAAGGCCCGGTCTGCATGACCGCGCTCGAGACAGCGCTCGTGCTGGAGGCGCTGAACTAACGCCTGTCCGGCTTGCCTTCAGTCGCCGCCGGTTTGAGCAGGTTGATCAGTTCCTGCACGTCCTTGTACTCCGGCCAGAACAGCACGATCTGCCGCAAGACCTTGAGCTTCTCGGCGGGATCGGTCACATCTTTCGCCTGTTGGTAAAGGCCCGCGGCCTTTTCGACGTAGGTCTTGAGCGTGTCGCGCCGCGCCAGCGCGTCCTTGTAGTAATCGCGTTTCGCGAGCAGCTCGTCGTAGGCTGCCACCGCATCCTCGAAGTCCTGATCGGACTCCATCGTCAGCGCGGTCTGGTAGCTCGTCTCCAGGATCGCTTCTTCGATGCCCGCCTTGGCGCCCTCGAACTTGTCCGCCTGGAACTTGGTCAGCGCCAGACCGGCTTCGATCGCCGCGCGCGCCTTGTCCCACTGCTTGTTGCGCATCATGCGATCGATCTCGCGCAACGTGTCCTCAGCGTCGGCCTCGATGCGCGTGCGTTCCAAGCCGCTCTTCGCGTCGGCGAACTCCCGGTCGAGCAGGAGCGCGATCCGATATTCATTGCGCGCCGCCGCCCACAGGCCCTGGCGCTCGAGGTCGCTCGCCAACGTGCAGCGTTGGGCTGACAACTGCGTGGAAACTTCTTGTCCGCGGCTGCGGGCACGATCGTTCTTGGGCTGGTACTTGCCCGTGTAATCGAAGCGCGTCTTGGCCTGCTCCAGCCAATAGTCGCGCAGCAGGTGCACACCGTCCTCGTAGTACTGCTGGCCCATGCCGCGGCGATAGTTGAGCTGCAGGAGTACCTGCGCGAGGCTGGCTTGCGCGCGCGCATCGTCTGGAGCGTAGGTCAGGGCGGTTTCATACTGCTCGCGCGCCGCTTCGAGATTGCTCGACGAGAAGAACTCGTCCCCATTGACGGAGTGGATCTCAGCCAGCTTGCGCTGCAGTTTCTGCTCCCAGTCGGCGATGACCCGTTCCCCGGGCTCGACCAGCTTCGCCTCACGGACGAGGTTGAGCGCTTCGAGGTTCTGCTCCTGGAAGCACAGCAGGCGCGCCTGCTCGAGCATCACCGCCGCCTTCGCGCGCCGCCATTGGAGTTCGCCCTCGGGATCGTCGGGGTGGGCTTGGTGATAGGCCTCAGCCGCCAGCAAGGCATCGGCGTAGAGGCCATTGGCGGAGAGTTCGTCGATCCTCGTCAGGTGGGTCGAGTCTTCGGCCCCCGCTCCATTCGACTGGCAGGCGGCAATCACGAGCGGGAGGACGGCGTAGGCGAGGCGAGTCTTCATGGATCGGTGTGCGTTGAGGGCCGGTCAAACGACTCCGGCCCCATGAAATTATTCCCGGCGGGCAGCGGCCCCTTGTAACAAAGCCCAGGACCGGGGGCCAAGGCCGCTAGGTGCGCATGAAGTGCGTCAGGCTGATGCCCAGG
>JANMRV010000079.1:0-1515 GCA_031388685.1 Planctomycetota bacterium | reverse complement strand
CGTGGCGCCGAAACTGAGCTCTGGCCCGAACGTGTCGTAGAAGCCCGCGGGCCCCAGCGGCTCCCAGCCATCGGAGAGTTTGTAGCCGCCGCCCAGGCTGTACTTGAAGGCGATCTTGGGGTTGTCCTTGCGCAATGCGCTCTTGCCCGCGGGCGCCTTCAGTTCCTGAACAAACGCTCGCTCGCCTTCCATATTGCGATGGCCGGCCAGGATGAAGAGCTTGACCACACCGCCCTTCGCGTAAGGCCAATTCTCGAGCGGGCGCGCAACTCGCTGCAGCTTGCCGATGGTGCGCAGATAGGCGTCAGCGTAGTTCACGCCGTGCTCGAGTTGTCCGAGCGTTCCATAGTGATAGTGCAAGCCGACACCGCCGCCGATCTCGACTGCGTCGTGCGAAGTCGGAATGAACTCCGCAAACGAATCCGAGTCGGTGAGCTCGCGCTGCCCCAAACTGATCGCGTACATGCTCGGCCGCAGGTCCATGCCCCAGATGGTCTTCGTGCACAGCTCGCCGATGTAGAACTTCAGCTTCGGCGCGGAAAGATCGCGCCGCCAGCTTGACGCAAAGTTCTTCAGGTTTTTGCCGTAGTTCTGCATGTAGTTCGGCTCGAACATGTCGTTCTCGCCCTGGTGCCACATGAAACCCTCGATCCGGTACGCGAGCTTGCGCCGATCCAGATCGGCGAGCGCCGTGCGGATCCAATCCAGGGTCAGCGGGTAGAGTTTGAAACCGCTCGGTTCGTCGGGATTCCAGTCACCGCCCAGATGCGTGCCACCCGCGGCGCACTTGATGATGGCGATCGGCGCCTTGATGTTCTGCGCGACCTTGCGCGCGAAGCTCAGCTCGGGTCCGACGACGCCGTCCACCGCTTGAAGCTCCACCCAACCAGCGGACTTCAGCTTGTCCTCGCGCCCGATGCAGTAGGAAAATTTCACGCCGGTCTGCGGCTTGTCCAAACCGACGAACGGCGGGAACAGATCGATGTCCGCGAGCTTCGAGTCCGAACCCACCATGTTGGATTGGCCGGCGAAGATGAACACGCGCAGAGTCTTGTCGTCCTCCTGTGCGCGCACGGAAGCGACGCAGCCCATGACGAGTAGCACGGCTGCGACCAGGCGCGCTGTGAGAGACTGCGTCGTTTTCTGAAACATCAGGTCCTGCTCCGATTCCGTGTGTTTGGATTCAAGGGGCGCTCGGCCCTAGTTCGACACGCTACACCCGAGCGAAGCCCGGTTGCCAGCGGTCTTTTTGCGGCACAGTTGGCGGACTCGTCATCCAGATCGATTCCGGCGCTGCCGGAGGCTGGGAGCGGATCTGAGCAGGATCAGCCGTTCGTTCTCGAAGTGGAGTAGCTTGTAGGGAGGCTCCCACTTCAATACCCATGCAACGCCAATTCCTGTTCATCCTCGTGTTCGTCGCCGCTTCCGCGCGCCTGCTCGCGCAGGCGCCGCCGGGCTATTACGCCTCGGTCGACACCACGAATGCGAGCACGCTGCGCGCGACCTTGCATGCGG
>JANMRV010000077.1:0-4772 GCA_031388685.1 Planctomycetota bacterium | reverse complement strand
CTGTCGAACTGCTGGAAGCGCCTCGAGGATCTCGAGTCGGGCCCGTAGGACACTTGGAGTAGAGAGGAATCGAGGAGCACAGTCGCTGCCCCTGCAGCTGAAAACTGGCATTCGCGGCAACGCGGGCCAGGCGCCTTGGGTCGTGCGAGAGTCCTCGACCCGATTCCCTGCAGGCTTGAGGCGCGCCGCCGCCCTGGGCACCTGATTCCCGCGATTTCGCCCCGCAGACCCTAGGGGCCTGCATCCGGCCATGCCCCGCCGGGGCCGTCAGCTATCCGCGGACCGGCCATGCTTCACGCCGCGAGCACCTGCCCGATTCCGCCGCATGCCTAGCCGCTGTGCAGCGTGGCGCGCACGCGTTGATGGCCGGAGTCCCCGCCCATCAGGGTTCCGATGCCGGCTCTGGTCTGGACCAAAAGGATCACCCGCCCTGTGCAAGGGGATCCGCCGGGGCTCCGCTGCCTGCGGACGCCCCTTCGCCGTGTGGGTCAGGCCGATTCCTTCTTGTCCCGTCTCGGGCGCCCGCCCTTGCTGGCCTTGCGCTCCGCGAGTTTCTCGTTGAAGGTCGCCCAGTCCTCTCGCGAGAAGAGCTTGACGGGCTGTCCACATTGAGCGCAGTACGAGCGGTCGACGCTCATCAGGTACGGCACGTAGGTGTTGCAGTCCATGCAGAACTTGCGGTCGGAGTAGTAGTCGAATTGGTCCATGGTCGCTTTTGACGATGAGCAGATCGAGGTGCGATTCGCGTTGGATGCAGAGGCAAAGAGCAAGCCGATGGCCAACCAGCGGATCTCGCGCCGAGAGTCGCCGTAAGTCATTTGCCGAAATGCATTTGCGTTGCATTCGGGTGGCCCCCAACCGCTGCCGGCGGCTGCTGGACCTGTGTCTTTCCATTTGGACGAGAAGACCCGCCGCCAGGTTGCGTCAATCCTTCAAATAGAGCCGGCTCCGGGCCGCTCGCTCGCGCGCGCTCCGGCTCTCATCGGCGCAAGTTCATTGGCCTGAGCAACTTGGGCGCGGCGGTCGGTTGTTTCGCACCGCGCGGCCTCGAAGCCGACCCTGGCCGTCCTTCGAATTGCACGGAAAAGAGTCCGTTCAAGCGCTTGCACGTCCCGCCGGAGGCTTGGGCGGGGCTCCCACGCCCTGCTGGAGCGTGGCGAGCAGGTCCTGCCTCGCCACTGGATCGGTCTCGCGGCGCAGGGCGGCCTCGAGCCCGATCCGCACGCCGGCGTCGGCTCCATGGGCACGACCTAAGGTCCACGCCGCCGCGGCACGAACGCTCGGACTCGAACTCGAGGAAAGCGCCTTGGAGAGTGCCTCGCGCCCAGCATCCGACGGAGTCGCCGCGAGCGCGATGGCCGCGTTGCGGGCTAGCCCCTGAACTCCGGGTCTGCGAAGCGCGGTCGCTTCCGCCCACGCAGGTTGCTGCTGTTCTTCGGCGAGCCAGCGCAGCAGTCCGCCCTCCAGCAACGATGGCGAATCGCCCCACTTGGAGGAAGTGTCCGGCGCCGAGCGGCCCCAGGGGCAGACTTCGGAACACACGTCGCAGCCGAACGCCCACGGCCCGATCTGCTCGCGGATCGAGCGCGGTGCAAGCTCGCGCGACTCGATCGTGTGGTAGCTGATGCACTTGCCGGCATCGACGCGGCCAGGTTCGAGGATCGCGCCGGTCGGACAGGCATCGATGCATGCGCGGCAACTGCCGCACGAGCCGGCCGGAGGATCTGGCGTCGGATCCAGCTCGCTGTCGAGCAGCAATTCACCGAGGAAAAACCAAGGCCCGAAGCGCGGGTGCAGCAAATTGGCGGCCTTCGACAGGAATCCGATTCCCGCGCGCGCGGCGTGTGAACGCTCGAGCACCGGACCCGCGTCGGCCACCGGCCGCCGGCGATCGCCGAGACCCTCGGCCTTCAATCGACTCGAGAGACGCCGCAACATCTTCAACATCCGATTGTGGTAGTCGCGACCCGCGGCGTACCGCGCGACCCTTCCGCCACCGCTGAGTCCGCGTTCCGCGAGGTCGACTGCCGGTCGGGAGTGGGCGAAACCGACCACCAGGATGCTTTTGCCTTCGGGGAACAGACGCCGTGGATCGACGATGCGATCGCGGTCCTGCTCCAGATAGTGGAGCCCGGCGTGATGGCCGCGCTCGAGCCAATCGTCGAAGCGCGCCGCGTCGGGCGGGGGACTGCAGGGCGCGATGCCGGCCAAGTCGAAGCCCACTTCGCGAGCCAACTCGATTGCGCGCTCGCTCTTGTTCATCGAGGAGATTCTTACGCGTTGGCAGCCCGTTGAGAAAGTCGCCAAGTTCGCTTGGGCGTCTTCGGCGACGCTGCGTCGCGCCAGAATCGTCGTGCCGAGCAGCCAGGCAAGACACCTCCCTGGCCGTTTCGTCGCGTTGCTTGCCTCGCCTGCCCGCGCTCTGCCTCGCTTCGGCGCCCTTCCCGCGGGCTGCTCGCCCAGCTCGCGCTCTTCGTGAGCGATTCGCCGGCCGCCCCAGGTTCCAAGATTCAAGGCTGATCGCAATTTTCATTAACCTTTGCTCAGAAGTTACTTAGGTGCACCTACGGCTCTTTGACCCAGGTTTTTCGATGCGATGACGGAACCTTCCCGGTTACCGACTTTGCGGGGGATCTACAATCGAAGTCGAGCCAGGCTGCGGCGCGCGGGTCACCGCCCGAAGTTGTCCTGGTGGGAAGTTTGTCCCCTCTCCCGCAACGATACGTCTGCGAGTTTTGACCGGATGCTGGACGCCGAAGCAAACACGCTTGGCCATGCACCGAACGCCGCGCTAGACCGCGCAGGCTTGAAGGCTCGGGTTCTCGCTCTTCGAAAGGAGATTCCGCGCGCCGAAGCCGCACGAATCCTGGACTGCATCGACGATGAAAAGCGCAGCGCGGAGTCGCTGCGCGACGCGGTCTCGACGCGCTTGATGGAAGCCTTCCGGCTGCACGCTGGCCGCGGTTCGTTCGGGCTTTTGTACGAGCTGAACTCCACGCATCTGCTGGTCCAGGTTTCCAGTTGCCTGCGCCGCTACGGCAGTCGGACCGATCCGCGCGACCTGCTGCAGGAAGTGTTCTTCAACGTCTACCGCTACCCGCACCGCTTCAACTGCGAGCGCGACGACGCCTTCCGCGTCTGGTCGGCGATGATCGTGCGCAACACGGTGCTCAAGCACCTGCGCTCCAACGGCCGCGGCGGTCACTCCGAGACGCCGTTCGAGGACCTTTCCGACCAACCCGAGGTGCGCTCGAGCAGCCCCCTGAGCGGAGCGATCGAGAAGGAAGCCTCGAAGGAATGCGGCCGTGTCTACCTCACCTATTTGCATCTGTACCTGGAGTTCTACGCCATGCTCTCCGCACGCGAGCAGCAGGCGATCCACCTCGTGGAAGTCGAGGAGCTCAGTTACCGCGAGGCCGCTGAGCGACTAGCCATCAAGCTGGAGAACTTGAAGATGGTCATTTTCCGAGCCCGCAGAAAGATTCACCGCTCGATGCGGCGCGTATTCGAGGGTCTGCCCGCGGATTGCCGGCCGGCCAGGGATCCCAAGCTCGGCGCGGAGCTGGAAGGCGGAACCTCGGCGGTTGGACGCATGCTCGGCGTCGGCGAGGACGGGGACACGGACGACGAGCTCCAGTACGAGATGGGGGAAGGCGCATGACTACCAAGAATGAGTGGTGGAACGACGGGTTGGCCGAGGTTTGCGCTCCGTTCCAGGTCGACATCTCCTGCCTGGTCGACGGCGAGCTCGACGAACCGGCGGCTGCGCGTGCCATGCTGCACCTCGAAGACTGCCCGACCTGCCGCGACTTTTTCGACGACACGCGCCAGTGCATGCGCCTGCATGTGGACGCGACCGATCCCGAGCGCTTGATCGCTCGCATTTCGACGCTGACGGGGAAGGACTTCTCCAAGGCGGCGCTGTCGATCGAGCACGTTCATCGGCTGGCCACGATCTTCTATCAACTGGGCAAGGCCTACCTGCTTTCCGCGATCGATCCGGACTTCCACACGCGCGTGTTCGAGGAGGCTTTGCCGCTCGACGCGACGCAGACGATGGGGCGCGGGTTCGTCGACGGAGTGCTGCACACAGGCGGCGACATCCTCGAGCACGACGGCGCGCCGGAACTCGGTCGCGGACGCATCGACTGGCGCAACGCGCGCTCGATGTTCAACGGCCGTCTCAAGGAGATCGCCAGTCCCCTGGACAAGGGACGGCGGCTGCTCGACGAGGCGGTCCACGCCGATCCGTCGCACGAGGAAGCGCGCCTGTATCTGGCGTTCCTGGCCGCGCGCGACGGAAAGACGCTCAAGGCCGCGCGCGAATATCGCGAGCTGTTCCGGACTTCGATCTGCGAGCAGAACCGCGGTCACGCCGTGATCCAACTGGGCCTGCTCCACGACCGCGAGGGTGAGTACCGCAAGGCATTGGCTTGCTTCCGCTGGGTCACGATCAGCGGCCTGGCTGACCGCGACGAGCGTTTCTTCTTCGTGCGCTTCAACCAGGCGCTCGAGTACGCATTGCTCGGCCGCGCGCCGGAGTCGCTGGCGGCCTTCCGCACGCTGCTCGACCGCCAACCCGGCCGCGCCCGCGAGGTCGCGGACCTGATTCTCAAGTCCAAGAGCCTCCAGGCCGCCATGGAATCGCTCCCCGGCTACGGCCAATCGTTACTGGAGGGCTGTCCCGAGCTATTCCAATCCCACGGCTCCGCCGAAGCAGAAGGCGGGGCTGGAAGTGACTCCTCAAACCGGGCAGACGGTCGCAGGAAACC
>JANMRV010000076.1:0-5634 GCA_031388685.1 Planctomycetota bacterium | reverse complement strand
AAGCACAGCCATGCGGGGCAGTCTCCCTGAGAGGCGCAGGGAGAGGGGGCGCGCACCTCAGGCCCTGGCTCAAGTCTTCCCGCGCCAGCTCCGATCGGGGCTCCAGACTCGAGGGGGCTCCCCGAACACTCCATTGGGAGTGTATAAGGAGCCTTTCCGACACCCCTAACGTGCCCTGGCCCTTCGCCAGCACCCAGCCGCGACCCCATTTTCCACCTCTCCCGAGCCCGTGCGCGAAGCCAAAGTCACCGTCAAGATCCCGCGGCCGCTGTTCCTGAAGATTCAGGCGGTCGTCGATGGTTCGGGCTTCAACTCGCCGACGGATTTCATTGTCTTCGTGTTGCGCGATCTGATGGGCGAAGCCGAAAAGCAACGCCCCACCCAGGCCGCCGCGCCCGAGTACACCGCCGAGGAGCTCGAAGAGGTCAAACGCAAGCTCAAGAACCTGGGCTACCTCTAGCCACACTCACACGATGACCACGTCCACCGCATTCACCATTTCTCCCGTCCACGGCGGCCTCCAAAAGCCGGTCAACCGCATCGAGCCCAAGGACCGGGTCAACTTCCCGTCCTGGCGCAAGTTCCCGGCCGTCGAGGTGAGCGACAACGATCGCACGACGCTGCACCGCATCGCCGACGGCACACTTTCGCCGCTGACGGGACCGATGGACCAAGCCGACTATCAAAGCGTGCTCTCGCGCATGGCGATCGAGCGCGGCGGAAAACTGTGGGCCTGGACGATTCCGATCGTGCTGCCGGTCACCGATGCGGAAGCGGCTGGGTGCATCGCCGGCAAGGAAATCGGCCTGACCTCTGGCGGCGAGCTGTTCGGCAAGCTGCGCGTCAAGGACGTTTACGACTGGGACAAGACCGCTTTCGTCGCCGCCGTCTACGGCACGCCGCGCACGGATCATCCGGGCGCGCGCCTGTGGCTTTCGGACACGCGCACGAAGTGCGTCAGCGGCGAGATCACGCTCGCTTCGTACATCGACCCGCGGCCCTTCGCCAAGCGCATCATGGCGCCGCTGCAGACACGCGCGCTGATCGAGCGCAAGGGCTTCGAGCAGTCGGTCGCTTTCCAGACGCGCAATCCGCTGCACCGCGCGCACGAATACGCGCTGGTGTACGGCGCGGAAAAGATCCTGCGCGAAACGAAAAAGCGCACCGGCGTGATCCTCAATCCGCTGGTCGGCCAGCTGAAGGGCGACGACGTGCCCGCCGAGACGCGCATGCAGACCTACGAAGCGCTCGTCGAAGGCCGCTTCCTCGGCGAAGGCGACATGGACGAAGCGCTCTGGAAGGAGTGCGGCCAGAACCTGAACGAGCAGCTCGAGCTGATCGGTCTGGACATGCGCATGTACTACGGCGGTCCGCGCGAAGCGGTGATGCATGCGATCTATCGCCAAAATCTCGGCTTCACGCACTTCATCATCGGCCGCAAGCACGCCGACGCGCCCTACGACGACAAGAGCGCGATCTGGGGCGACTTCGACGCGCAGGAAATCTTCGGCAAGCTCGGCGGTCATCTCGCGATCAAGACCGTCAACGTCGGTTTCGCCGCGTATTTCGCCGAGATCGGCCGCGTGGGCCTGGTCGAGGACAACAAGGGCAAGACGCAGGTCAACATCTCCGGCACGGTGATGCGCGAGACGCTCGGCAAGGGCGAGATGCCCGACGCGCGCGTCATGCGTCCGTCGACGGCCAAGGTGCTCGCGGCGTACTACCAGGCGCAGGCCAAGAGCTGACCATGGGCCTGTTCGACTTCTTCGGCAAGAAGCCGGCGCCGAAACCGCCCAATCCATCGGGGCCGCCGCGCCCGTTCCTGCGTCCGATGGGCGCGGGTCTGCCGCCGCATCCCGAGCCCAAGGCCGAGAACAACTTCATCATCGCGATCCTCGATTCGTGCCGCTACGACTCGTTCATGACGGCCGCGCCGAAGACGATGATGAAACTTGGGCCCGTCGAGCGACGCTTTTCCTACGCGTCGTGGACCGCGCCGTCGCACTACAACCTGTTGACCGGTCTCTTGCCGCACACTTCGCCGGCGAACGTGTACGCGTCGGAGTACTACAAGGAAGACTTCTTCAACTACAACTCGCGCCTGGGGACCAAGGGCATCGAGTTCGGCAAGATGGTGCCGACGCTGTGGTTCCCGGGCCTTTTGCGCAACACGCTGGGTTATTCGACGCACGCGCGCGTCTCGCTGCCCGTGCTCAATCCGAAGACCGGAATCAATCGCGACTTCGATTCGTTCCAGTTGATGGATCACCACAACGACATGCGCTCGATGCTGCCGACGCTGAAATTCGACACGGCGCGGCCGAGTTTCTACATGCTCAACATCGGCGAGACGCACTATCCGTACGCGAAGCCCAACGAGGACAGTTCGATGTGGCCGCGCATCTCGGGCGTCAACGGCGTCTTCAAAAAAATGGACGAGGCCGTCGGTGCCGACGGACAGTTGATCAAGGACGAGACGCAGTTCTTCGATCACGAGAAGCTCGAGCAATTGCGCGCGCGCCAGATCGACACCGTGCGCTACCTCGACGACGTCTTCCAGGAACTGTTCGACACGGTTCCGAAGAACACCCACATCGTGATCACCGCCGACCACGGCGAGTTGTTCGGTGAAATGGGCTATTTCGGACACGGTCCGATCATGCACGAAAAATGTTTCGAGGTGCCGTACCTCGAAGGCAAGATCCGCTAACGCACAAAGAAAATGACAAATCAAGGTTTCACTCTCTGGTTCACCGGCCTTTCAGGCAGCGGCAAGAGCACGCTGGCCACCTACCTCATGCCGATCCTGTAGTAGCGCGGCAAGAACGTCGAGATTCTATACGGCGACGAAGTGCGCGAGAACCTCTCGAAGGGACTTGGCTTCTCGAAGGAAGACCGCGACACGAACATCCGCCGCATCGGGTTCGTCGCCTTTTTGCTCGCGCGCAACGGTTGCGTCGCGGTCACCGCGGCGATCTCGCCCTATCGCGAGATCCGCGACGAGGTGCGCAAGAAGACACAAGCCGCGTTCGTCGAGGTCTACGTCGAAGCCTCGCTCGACATCCTCGAGGAGCGCGACACCAAGGGCCTCTACAAGAAGGCACGCGCCGGCATCATCAAGAATTTCACCGGCGTCAGCGACCCCTACGAAGCGCCGACCAACCCTGAAGTCGTCGTCCACACCGGCGACGAATCGATCGAACAAAGCGCCGCCAAGATCCTCGCCTACCTCGAATCGAAGGGCCTCGTCGCCCCGAAGAAGGCCGGCGCGAAGGTCTAACGAGACGATTCGTTGGTGTCAGACACCCAACCACCCACCTTTTTACAGTCGCGCAACGCGCGACTGCAAAAGGGTGGGTGGTTGGGTGTCTGGCACCGTTTGGTCGATGATCTGGCGATGGAGTTTTCCGCCAACTGGATCATGGCCTCGATGCTGGTCAGCACTGTTGGCGGCGGCTTCTTCATCTACGGCAAGAAGCAGTCTCGATTGCCCCAACTTGTGTGCGGCCTGGCGATCATCGCGGAGTCGATGTTCGTTTCCAGCATCCTCTGGATGTTCATCATTGCAGCGCTTGCCGTTGTCGGGCTCGCCGCGGCGGTTCGAGCGGGTTGGTGACCAGCTACGTCGCCCCGCTCCGGCAGGGCTTCTTGAACGGCCTGCTCCGCCCCGGCTGTGTGCTAGATTCCCGCTTCGCAGGGGCCCGATCGGCCCGGCGGGGGGAGGGTTTCCGGCAGCGGCTGGCCTGACTCCAGCCGGGGGGATGGCGGGCCCGATAGTCAGCCTTCGGGCACCCCGCGCCGACCTCTCTACCCTTGAAGCAACTCCTGCCCCGCAAGGCCGTCCTCGGATCGCTGGTCGTTCCCTGCACGGTCGCCGTTGCCGTGTTGTGCGGCCCATGGGCCGCGGTCGCCATGGCCGCGGGCACGGGCTCCACATTCTCGTTCGCCTACATAGGCCCCGGCGCAGGTTTCGCGGCCGCAGGTTCGGTGCTGATCCTCGCGGCCACTTTCCTGATGGCCGTCGGCATCGTGCTGGTCTGGCCGTTCAAGGCGGCCTATCGCTTCGTGCAGATGAGCGGCCGGCCCAAGCCCAAGGTCAAGCGCTTCGTCGTGCTCGGACTCGACGGCCTCGATCCCGGTCTGGTGCAGCGCTACATGGGCGAAGGCCGCATGCCCAACTTGAAGAAGCTCGCAGAAGAAGGCGTCTTCTCGCCCTTGCAGACGGCTTGTCCTTCGATTTCACCCGTGGCCTGGTCGTCGTACGCGACCGGAGTCGACGCATCGCGGCACAACATCTACGACTTCTTGACGCGCGATCCGTGCTCGTACATGCCGGTGCTGTCGTCGTCGGAAACGTACACGCTGCCGCGCACGCTCAACCTGGGTTTCGCCAAAGTTCCCTTCGGACACAAGGCAACCTGGCGCTCGCTGCAGAAGAGCCAGCCGTTCTGGAAGCTGCTCGGCGCCAACTACGTCTGGTCTTCGATCATCCGCGTGCCGATCACGTTTCCGCCACAGCCCTTCAAGAACGGAACTTTGCTGAGCGGCATGTGCGTGCCCGACCTGCAGGGCACGCAAGGTTCGTTCTCGTTCTACTCGACGAAGCAACGGCCCGCGGGCAAACACATCGGCGGCCAGCAGTATCAGATTCGCTGCGTGGGCGGCGTCGTCGAATCGAATTTGACCGGCCCGCCCGAGGCCGATCGCACACCGATGAAGTGCCCGTTCAAGGTCGAGTTCGACGCGCAGGCACGAACGGCCAAGTTCACGATCGGCTCGGAAACAGCGACCGTCGGCTTCCGCGAGTACACACCCTGGATGGTCGTGCCCTTCGGCAAGATCACGGGCATCGCGCGGCTCTACGTGCAGACCTGGGACGACAAGGACGTCGAGATCTACGTGACGCCGATCAACATCAATCCGGACAGCCCGGTGATGCCGATCAGTCATCCCTTCGTCTATTCGATCTATCTGGCGAAGACGCTGGGACAATTCGCGACGCTGGGACTCGCCGAGGACACCTGGGCGCTCAACGAACGCGTGATCGACGAAGAGGCGTTCCTCAAGCAATCGTGGTTGATCTGCGAGGAGCGCAAGCAGCAACTGTGGGAAGTGCTCGACAAGACGCGCCGCGGTTTCGTCACCGTGGTGTTCGACACTTCCGACCGCATCAGCCACATGTTCTATCGCTACCTCGATCCGACGCACCCAGCCAACGCGGGCAAGGACGTCGAGCAGCACAAGAATGTGATGGCGGAGATGTACGGCAAGATGGACGGGCTGGTCGGCGAGCTGCGCGAGAAGCTCGGGCCCGATCCGGAGACCGTGCTCATGGTGATCTCCGACCACGGCTTCACCAATTTCCGTCGCGGCGTGAACTTGAACACGTGGCTCAAGGAAAACGGCTATCTGTTCCTGAAAGAGGGCAGCGAGACTTCGCCCGACTGGTTCGCGAAAGTCGATTGGTCGAAGACTCGCGCGTTCACGCTGGGCCTGACCGGAGTGTTCATCAATCGCGTCGGCCGCGAAGCCCATGGAATCGTCGAAAAGA
The DNA here is from genome assembly GCA_031388685.1 of Planctomycetota bacterium. GTDB lineage: Bacteria > Planctomycetota > UBA1135 > UBA1135 > JADJQU01. The sequence continues at coordinate 83 of JANMRV010000076.1, read as the reverse complement.
AGGACATCGATGCGCTTTCGCACGAGCTCAAGACCAAGTTGGAAGCGCTGCGCGATCCGCTCGATGGTCAGCCGGTGATCCGC
>JANMRV010000057.1:0-6755 GCA_031388685.1 Planctomycetota bacterium | reverse complement strand
CTTCGCCGCGAAGACCTACGTCGGCGAATCGGTGAGCGATCCGTCGAAGTACTACCTGGAAAACGTGCACTTCACTTGGAATCTGCTCGAGGCGATGCGCGCGCACGGTTGTCGCGACATCGTGTTCAGCTCGAGCTGCGCGACCTACGGCAATCCCGTGCGCATGCCGATCGACGAGAGTCATCCGCAGCAGCCGATCTCGCCCTACGGCCGGACCAAGCTGCACATGGAGCACATGCTGGAGGATTTTTCGCGCGCCTACGGGCTGCGCTTCGCCGCGCTGCGCTATTTCAACGCGGCCGGCGCGTCGCAGTCGGGCGAGCTAGGCGAGATTCACGTGCCCGAGACGCACCTGATTCCATTGGTCCTATTCACGGCGCTGGGCCTGCGCGAAAAAATCAGCATCTTCGGTGACGACTACGACACGCCCGACGGGACCTGCATCCGCGATTACATCCACGTCGAGGATCTGGCGCGTGCGCACCTGATGGCGCTCGGCAGATTGCAGTCGGGGCAAGAGCGACTGGCCTGCAACCTCGGCACCGGCACGGGTTTCTCCGTGCTCGAGGTCATCGAGACCTGCCGGAAAGTGACCGCGCGCAAGATCGCGACCGCCGTGGTCGCGCGGCGCGAGGGCGATCCGCCGCGCCTGATCAGCGGCGGCAACGCGGCCTTCGAACTGCTCGGCTGGAAGCCCGAGCGCGCGGCGATCGCGGACATCGTCGCCGACGCTTGGCGCTTTCATCTCGCGGAAGCGAATGCCGCGCGCGGAACTCGCTAGCTCCAAGCGCCTCCCGCGGGTTAGCTTTCACAGAGCACCATGTTTTTCCTCACGCAGCGCCTCGCCTGGATCGTCTTGCTCGCCGGGCTGGCTGCGGCTCAGGACCGCGCGGCTGGGGAGAAGACCATCACGGCGGGCGACCTGGGCAGGCACTTGCGCCATTTCGCATCGCCTGAACTCGAAGGGCGCGATACGCCCTCGGTCGGACTGACGCGCGCCCAGGACTACGTGGCGGAGGCTTGGTTCGAAGCGGGCGTCGCCCTGCCGCCCGATCTTCCGGCCCTGGCCGCGGAATTGACCCCGGACGAGCGGCGCGCAAAGACTCTGGCCGCGTATCGCCGCACGTACTCGGTCTCGCTTCCCGAACCCGATCCCGAAGGCTGCGGCCTGACCCTCGAGGTCCCGCCGCTGGAATCCAAGCCGTTCGTGCTGCTGAAGGACTTCGTTCCGTTGTCGCACACCGATGGCGAAGCGCGCGGCGAAATCGAGTTCGTCGGCTACGGCATCGAATCGGAGAACGAGAAATTCGACGAGATCCCGGCCAAGGGCCTCAAGGGCAAGATCGCGATGATCCTCGAGGGCGAACCGCGAACTCCCAAGCGCTTCGAAGGGCCCGAAATCTCCATCGATGCCAATCTGTGGTTCAAGTTGGTGAACCTGCGAAAAGCGGGTGCCGAAGGAGCTGTCGTGGTGCGCCGGCCGCCCGCGCCGCCGGGCAAGGGTTCGCCTGGCCTTGGCGACAAGAAGCCCGAGATCCTGCCTCCCGCCGCGCTCGGCTTCCGCTACACCTTCGCGACCTGGAACGACGCCAAGGCCAATCGCGAGGGCAAGGATCCTCAGCGCCTAGTCATGCTTCCAACGGTCGAGATCTCGATGGCGACGGCCTGCGAGATTCTCGGCGAGGATGTCGAAGCGCTGGCGGCGAAGATCGACAGCACGGTGCGGCCGCTGCGCCGCGAAAAGAAAGGGCGCGCCCTGGCACTGCGCTCGAAGACGCGCCGCAAGGACGTCGATGCGGCGAACCTGGTCGGCTGGATTGCCGGCAGCGATCCGAAGCTTGCCGCCGAAATCGTGATCGCGGGCGCGCACCTCGATCACATCGGCGTCGATGAGCGCGGTCGCATCGGCACCGGCGCGGACGACAACGCGTCGGGTTCTTCGGCGTTGCTCGAGTTGGCCCAGGCCTTCTGCGTCGCGAAACCCAGGCGCTCGGTCCTGTTGTGTTCGTTCTCCGGCGAGGAGGACGGCCTGCTGGGCTCGAAAGCAATCGCCGCGAAGCTGCCCGTCGACGCGAAGTCGGTGGTCGCCATGGTCAACATGGACATGCTCGGCTTTGGCGACAAGGACAATTGCGCCGTGCTCGGCCTGGTCCAGAATCCGACGCTCGAGAAGATCATCAACCGCGGACTGAAACTTTCGCGAACGGGCATCAAGGACGTGACCATGCGCCAGGGCGAGGACTTGTGGAAACGTTCCGACCACTACTCCTTCCACGAGCTCGGCATCCCGACTCTGTTCTTCTTCGAGGGCCTGCCCATCGACAAGAACGTCGACTATCACACGTGGCGCGACACGCTGGACAAGCTTGATCAGGAAAAAGTCCTGAACACCGCGCGCCTCGCCTACAACTGCACATGGCTGTTCACCGAAGACGACGCACGTCCGCCTCCGCCCTCCGAGTCGCACTGATCCTCGGCGCAAACGCCTTCGGAGTGTGGTTCCTGTGGGGGCTGATCCATCCGACGGCCGATGCGGCGCGGGTTGATTCGGCACAGGCAGGGTTATCGGCGCCGGCCGCCGGGCAGCTCGCCCGTCGAGGCGTTGTCGAACCTGCGCGGGAAACCGTCAGGAGCCCCGGCCGCGTGTCGCAGGCGCGACTCGATCAGTTGGGCGCGCGTATCCGTCCGATCGTCGAGCGCTACAAGCGCAAGGCCGCGACCGAAAGCAAAGGCCGCGTGGACTCCGCGTCGACTCAGGTCGGCGTGCACGTGCGCGATCCGGCGAGCGGTGCGGAATTCGGCATCGAAGCGTCGCGCATGCTGCGTCCGGCTTCGAACATGAAACTCGTGACCACGGTCACGGCGCTGACGCTGCTCGGCTCCGCTTGGCAATTCGTCACGCCGATCGAAGCGCGCGGCACGCTGCAATCGGGCCGGCTCGAAGGCGACCTCGTGCTGCGCGCGTCCGGCGATCCGCTGTTCGATGTCGAAGGCGACGGCAGCGTGCGCGAGCTCTTGGCGCCCGCGCTGGATGAACTCGCGCGCAGCGGCCTGCGCAGTGTCAGCGGCGACCTAGTGCTCGACGAAGGCAGCTTCGACAAGCCCGCTCCACCGCCGGGCTGGCCGGGTCCCGAGCAACGCAGCAGCGAGTACTGCGCGCTGTCAGGCGGTTTCAGCGCCAATCGCGGTTGCCTGACCATCAGGGTCACGCCCACGTCCACCGGCAGCGCCGCCGCCATCCACGTCGAACCGGCGGGCTACGGATTGGAGCGGCGCTTCAGCGCGACGACGGTCGCGTCGGGGCCGCTGACTCTAGGCTTCGACGCGCGTCCGACGGGACTGATCGTGCGCGGCACGATTCCAAAATCCTCGTCGCCCTATGTCGGTTCGTGTCCTGTGCCCGATCCAGTAGATCTTTTCGGCGACGTATTGCGCCAGGGACTCGAAGCGCGCGGTATCCGAATCGAAGGCAAGACCGTGCGCGAGCGCAACACACCCGCGGGCAGCGTGATCGCGCGCATCCGCACACCTCTGATCGACTATCTCGAGCCGATTCATCAGGAGTCGAACAACGCCGTCGCGGATCAGGTCTACCTCGGCACGGCCAACGCCTTCCTCGGCAACGCCAAGCGCGAAGCTGCGCAGGCCGCGGCTCTCGCGGCCATGGAACGGCTCAACGTCACGGACGTGGGCTTTCGCCAGGTCGATGGCTCAGGACTTTCGGATCTGAATCGCGTCAGCGCGCGCCAACTGACCGCGATGTTGCAGGCCGTGACGCGGGGCGAGGCGCGCACCGCGCAGCTCTTCCGTGATTCGCTCGCGATCGCCGGTGTTTCGGGCACGCTGGACGATCGGATGCGCCATTCTCCCGCCAAGGGGCGCGTGTTCGCCAAGACGGGTTTCATCGGCGGCACGAGCGCTCTGTCGGGCTTCGCGCTGTGCAAGGGCGACCGTGAACTGATTTTTTCGATCGTCGTCAACTACGAGGAATTCAGCGGGCTCAACCGTACGGTGTGGAAACCGATGGAGGACGAAATCTGCGAGCTTTTGGTCGGAGTCGATCCTTGAGTCCCGTGCCGCCGCTCGATCGCGAGCGCGTGCTGGCGGCGGCCGTGGAGATCGCGCGCGAGGCCGGCGCGATCCTGATGGAGCACTACGGCCGCCTGAAACCCGAGCAGGTCACTTCCAAGGACGTCGAACGCGACCTGGTCACTGCCGCGGATCTTGCCAGCGAGCGCTGGATCGTCGCACGCCTGCGCGCGGAGTTCCCCGACCACGCCATCGAAGCCGAGGAAGAAACGCGCGACGCACGCGGGAGCGACGACGAGCTGCGCTGGTTCCTCGATCCACTCGACGGCACGGTCAACTTCGTCCACCAGCTGCCGGTGTTCTGCGTTTCCATGGGGCTCTACCGCGGCACCACGCCCGAAGTCGCCGTGGTGCACGCGCCGAGGCTCGGGGAGACGTTCTGGGCCACCCGCGGCGGCGGCGCTTTCCTGGACGGCCGGCGTCTGCAGGTCTCGGCCACGCGGGAACTGAAGGATGCGATCCTGGCCACGGGTTTCCCCTACAAGCGCGCGGGCGTGATTCACAACAACCTCGCGAACTTCGGCCGCTTCTTCTACGACATCCGGGGGGAGCGGCGTTTCGGATCGGCGGCGCTCGACCTGTGTTACGTCGCCGCTGGGCGTTTCGACGGCTACTTTGAGCTGCAGCTCGCGCCCCACGATGTGGCGGCCGGAGCGCTGATCGTGCGCGAAGCGGGCGGCGTGGTCAGCGACACCGATGGGGGCCAGGATTGGCTGCGCGCCGGACACATCGTGGCCTCGGGGCCCGACTTGCACGAAGCGATCCGCAGCCGCGTCGAACATTGATGGATTTGTGGGCTTTTCCGCCCTTTCGTAGGGCGGAAAGCGGTGGTAGGGTGCATGGCGCTTCTCATTCCACCCAACGCCGACGAAACCCTCGCCACAGCCCGCGGAATCCTGGCCTAAACCATGATATTCCAAAGGCTTACGACTCTCCCCTGATGGCTGGCCTGATCCAGATCCATGGCGCGCGCCAGAACAACCTGCAAAGCGTGTCGGTCGCGCTGCCGCGCGAGCGCCTGGTCGTGATCACCGGAGTTTCTGGTTCCGGCAAGAGTTCGCTGGCCTTCGACACGCTCTTCCGCGAGGGCCAACGCCGGTTCTTGGAGACGCTGTCCGCCTACGCGCGCCAGTTCCTCGGCCGCATGGAGAAGCCCGATGTCGATTCGATCGAGGGCCTCGCGCCCGCGATTGCGGTCGATCAAAAGACCCAGTCGCGTTCCGCGCGTTCGACCGTCGGCACGCTGACCGAGATTTTCGACCATCTGCGCGTGTTGTTTGCGCGCGCCGGTGTGGCGCACTGCCCAAAGTGCGATCTGCCGCTGCAATCGCAGACTGCAGAAGGCATCGTGCAGCAGATGCTGGTCGAGCAAGCGGGCAAGGCGATTGTCCTGCTAGCGCCGATCGTACGCGATCGAAAGGGCAATCACACCGCGGTCTTCGAGGACCTCAAGCGCCGCGGTTTCGTGCGCGCGCGCGTCGACGGCGCGATCCTGCGCATCGAAGAAGTGCCGGAACTCGCACGCTATCAACGCCACACGATCGAAGTCGTCGTCGATCGTCTGAAGCCGGAGCCGTCGAATCCCAGTCGCCTGCGCGAAGCCGTCGAACAGGCGATCGATCTTGGCAAGGGCGATCTGGTGCTCGTATTTCCCGACGGCGAGCGCGGCTACTCGACCAGTCGCGCGTGTCCGGGCTGCGGCGAAGAATCTCCGCCGCTCGAACCGCGACTTTTTTCGTTCAATTCGCCGCACGGCGCCTGCGAACGCTGCGAGGGACTCGGGCTGTTGCGCCGGCCGAGCGAGTCGCGGGTAGTCACGGATCCGGCGCTTTCGATCCGTCGGGGCGCGTTGGCGGTCACGCGCAAGTCCGGTGGCGCGATCAATTACCCCAAGGTCGACTTCGCCTTCCTCGACAAAGTTGCCAAGGCCAACGGATTCGACCTCGACACGCCTTGGAAGCAGCTTTCCAAAGAAGCGCGCAAGATCATGCTGCGCGGCAGCGGCGACGATCGTTTCGAAGACCAGGCTTCGTGGGACGGAGCGAAGTACAAGGGCAGCGTGCGCTGGCAGCGGCGTTTCAAGGGCGTGCTGACCGCGCTCGAAGAGGCTTACGCCAACAACGTCAAACACGTCGAGCGCTACCTGGCTACGAGTACTTGCCCCGAATGCGAGGGCTCGCGGCTCAACAAGGCGGCGCGCAGTGTGCGACTTGCGGGAGTGCGCATCCAGGAATTGCTGACGGCGCCGGTGCGCGAATTGCGCCCGCGTCTGGAGGCCTTGGAACTTTCGGCCCGTGAGGCCCGCATCGCCCGCGACCTGGTCTTGGAAATTCGCCGGCGCGCGGCCTTTCTGGAGCACGTCGGGCTCGACTACCTTTCGCTGTCGCGCGCCGCCGACACAGTTACCGGCGGCGAAGGCCAACGCATGCGGCTCGCGGCGCAACTCGGCGCGGGCTTGCAGGGCGTGCTGTACGTGCTCGACGAACCATCGATCGGTTTGCACGCGCGCGACCACGGCCGGCTGCTCTCGGCGCTCGAAAAGTTGCGCGACAGCGGCAACACCGTCGTCGTCGTCGAGCACGACGAAGCGACTTTGCGCGCTGCTGATTGGGTCATCGACGTCGGACCGTTCGCCGGTCGCGAGGGCGGCCGCATCGTCGCCCAGG
>JANMRV010000021.1:0-1629 GCA_031388685.1 Planctomycetota bacterium | reverse complement strand
AGAGCTGATGCCCGAGATGCGCAGATCTTCGCCGGTGCTCTGGCCGCTCAGCACCATCTGGTAGGACGGGTTCGTCGCGGTGCCGGTGTTGACGACGGAAGCCGTGACTTTTCCGGCCGCCGCTGTGTTGATCGCGGCAGCGACGTCGTTCAGGCTCGAAGTGGCCTGGTTCACGGTCGCGTTGTAGGCCACGCCGTCATAGGTGAAGCTCACGCCCTGACCGTCCGCCGTGCCGAGGTTGGTCGTCGGATCGAGCACGCCGTTGAAGGCCCAGCGATCGCTGCTGGCGAGTTGATTGACCGTGATCGTGTGCGAGCCGGCGACCGCGCTGCCGCTGGCCTTGAAGCTGGCCGTGGTGGTGTCGCTGGCGGTGACAGTGAAGGCCAGGAACTCCGCGGCGGTCGACAGCGCCTTGGCCTTCTCGCGCAATCCATCGACCAGTCCCTTGAGGGTCGAGTAGAGGCTGAGCTTCTTCTTCTCGTCGGCCTTCTTCGCGTTCAGCGCGTCGATGGGCAGGCTTTCGACCCGCACGAGTGCGTCGATGATTCCGCGCGTGTCCAGGCCGCTGCCCAGTCCGCCAATGGTGATTCCTGCCATGTTGCTCCTCTTGTGCGGGCCTTGGTCGAGGCCCCCGCGGGTTATCGGTGCAAGTCGACCTCAGCGTGAGCCCAATTCGCGCTCGTCCGCGGAGTGCGCTTCGAAGCGCTGGGCCCTGAAAACATTTCATGCTGTCGTGAAGCCATTTCGCCGTACGAACCGCGATCCGAAGTGCGCCCGCAAGAGTCCTGGTCGCCCTTCGACGCACGCTCACGCGGGCACGGGAAGCATCAGGACGAGTTCGAACGCGGGGAAGGGTTCGATCTTGCCGCGGACTCGTGCCACGATGAGTTCGCTGCCCTCTTTGTAGGAAAAAGCGGGGCGCATCTCGGCGCGCAGGCCCTGACAGCCCTCGGAATTGGCCGACCAGTTCGACAGCCCGAGTTCAGCCAGGGCGCTCTTGATGGCGCCACCGACAAGATTGCCGATTTCGATGATGCCGTCCTTGAGCATGCGGTCAGGGGCCGGCTCGAGGCGCCGCACCGCCAGTTGGTCCTCGGGCAGCATCATCAGCAGGCAGGCCATGGTCATCGCATCCGGGAGCGGCACGAGCAGCGCGCCGATTTTCTTGTCACCGTTCTCGTTCACGAAGCCAATTCGGAACGAGATGTGAACCTGGCCGGCGCCGGCTGCGCGCGTGCGGGCACGTTCGATGCGAGGCGCTTCAAGGCAGAGTTCACGGCCCAGGAGCAGACCGAGGTCGCCGGAAACGTGCTTGAGGATGCCGGCGATCAGGACGGCATCGCCAACGGTAGTGCTCGAATTGTTCTTCATTTCTCGAAGGGCGCCTCGATGGCCCGGGTCTTCTTATCGGATTCTCGTCGACCGCGATGGAGCCGCGTCTGCGAAACGAAATGCGCTGGATGACGCGACATAGGCGTGAAGGGGCGGGTGGAAAAGAAGGACGGGGGCCCGGTGAACCGGGCCCCCGTCGGGGTTCTACGCGACGGAGTCGTCGCGAGGAGACAACTGCAGCAGGCGCAGAGCGAGCTGCGGCTGAACGTTCGCCTGGCTCAAGACCGAAACCGCGGC
>JANMRV010000017.1:0-12972 GCA_031388685.1 Planctomycetota bacterium | reverse complement strand
GGTGTCGGGATGTAGGAGTCGATCGCGGCCATCAGCTCGTCGATGCAAGCGTTGGCCTTCTCGTCCGCTCCACCCGACTCCAGCGCGGCCTTCGACTGACCACGGATGATCGGCGTGTCGTCGCCCGGGAACTTGTACTTGTTGAGGAGATCGCGGATCTCCATCTCGACGAGGTCGATCAGCTCGGGATCGTCGAGCAGGTCGATCTTGTTCAAGAACACGACGATGTACGGCACGTTCACCTGACGGGCGAGCAGCACGTGCTCGCGCGTCTGCGGCATCGGGCCGTCGGCGGCCGACACGACGAGGATCGCGCCGTCCATTTGGGCCGCACCCGTGATCATGTTCTTCACGAAGTCGGCGTGGCCGGGGCAGTCGACGTGCGCGTAGTGGCGCGCCGTGGTTTCGTACTCGGTGTGCGACGCTGCGATGGTCACGGTCTTGTCGGCCGACCGTACGGTGCCGCCCTTCGTGATCTCGGCGTAGCTCTTCGCCTTGGTTCCCATCTTGTGGGCCGAGCGCGCTGCCAGGGCCGCCGTCAGCGTGCTCTTCCCGTGGTCGATGTGGCCAATCGTGCCGACGTTCACGTGCGGCTTGGTCCGCTGGAAGACTTCCTTAGCCATGGATGGATTGTGTTGCTTTGGCGGGCCTGTGCCCGGGTGATGGATGGAGTGAGCGTCGCGACGAGCGACGCCCATGCATCGATGAGTTGTTGAGAAAAGAACCGTGTTGTGAGGTGGAGCTGCTGCTGGGGCTTGAACCCAGGACCTCTTCCTTACCAAGGAAGTGCTCTACCACTGAGCTACAGCAGCGAGAGGTCGCGGGCCGGCGAACTCGGGAGCCGAGGAGCTGCGGCCACGCGCGTGGAGCGGGCGAAGGGAATCGAACCCTCGTGTGCAGCTTGGAAGGCTGCCGTTCTACCATTGAACTACGCCCGCCTCCGGCGGAACTACACCCACCAGCGACTGCGACTGACGCGCGCCGCAGGGGCGATGAGACCGGGTCAAGGGCCCGCTCACCACCTCGCGGACCTGCGTCCGAATGGCCGTGTTGGCGACGAATCACGGCGGTGCGTTGGAATGGTGGGGAGAGGCGGATTCGAACCGCCGAAGGCTGTGCCATCAGATTTACAGTCTGACCTCGTTGGCCGCTTGAGTATCTCCCCCTTGCTCTCGGGTGCCCGGTACTAGCGCATCCGCAGCGAGCCGCGCGCCCCGCGCACCATCCCCTTCTTGAATCGAAGAGGCGGCGCTGCCGAGCACGAAGTGCGTGCGATTGCTCCCGTGTCATCCGGAAGGGTCTCGTTGCCAGGGAGCGTCGGTTCGGCGGCAACCTTGCGGAAGCCGGCCTGGCCGTTGTTCACAAAAAGAGAGCGACAGGCGAGGCCTGCTTCCCGATGGGTGGAGCCAGCGGCGGGAATCGAACCCGCAACCGCCGGTTTACAAAACCGGTGCTCTACCGTTGAGCCACGCTGGCGAGTTACCCGCCGTCGCAGCCCAAGGCCAAGGTGCGACAAGTCCACGCGGGACCCGAAGCGCCCCAGGCGACATAGGGAGCGTGAGAAGATAAGGATCGCGCCCCGAAGGTCAAGCTTCCTCCGCTGGAAATTCGGCGGCGGGCCGCGGGGGACCGGTCCGCGGCGGCTCGAACCTGCCTCAAAGTGCCCGAAGATCGGCCACGTAGGCGTGGTAGGCACGGGTCAGCTGCTCGAGCGTGTCGCCAGGAAACTTCTCCAGGAAAGCGTCGCACAGCTCGAGGGCGACCAGCGCCTCCCCCACTACGCTGCAAGCCGGGACCGAAGTGACGTCGGAGCGCTGGTAGGTCGCGCGCAGCGCTTCGCCGGTCGCGAAGTCGACGGTCTCCATGCCCATGCGCAGGGTCGGGATCGGCTTCATGGCCACACGCGCGACCACGGGTTCGCCGGTGGTCATGCCACCTTCAAGCCCGCCCGCGCGATTCGAGGCCCTCGCGAAGCGGCCGAAATTCGCACCTTCGGGAGCGCGCACGATCGGATCGTGCGCCTTGGATCCCGGCCGCCTCGCGCTCTCGAAGCCCAGGCCGAATTCGACGCCCTTGATGGCCGGAATCGAAAAAAGCGCGCCGCCCAGTCGCGCGGTCAGGCGCTGCGGCCCGGAGTGATAACTGCCCAGGCCCGGCGGCAAGCCGAGGGCGTGCACTTCGAAGATACCGCCGAGGGAATCGCCGGCTTCGCGAGCCTGATCGACGCGCTCGCGCCAGGCGCTTTCGATCGCGGGATCGAGGCCGAAAAACGGACTTGCTTCGCGCAGTTCGCGGCGGGCGGCGCCGGCCTTTTCGAAAGCAGCGTCGCGCGCCGCGATTCCGCCGAGCTCGACGACATGTGCGAAAACCTCGACGCCGAAGCCCTCGATCAACTGCCGCGCGATCGCGCCGAGCGCGACGCGCGCCGCCGTTTCGCGGGCGCTGGCGCGCTCGAGCACGGCGCGCGGATCGCGTGCCCCGAGTTTTTGGCAGCCCGCGAGATCGGCGTGGCCCGGCCGCGGATTGGTCGGCACCGGCAGGCGCTCGATCGTCGCGTCGCGGTTTTCGATCAGGATCGCGATCGGCGAGCCGAGCGTGCGGCCGGCGCGCAGGCCGGAGAGGATTTCCGCGTGGTCGTGCTCGATCTTCATCCGGCCGCCTCGGCCGTAGCCGCCCTGCCGACGCGCCAGGTCGGCGTCGATGCGCGCGAGGTCGAGCTCGATGCCCGCGGGAAATCCTTCGAGGATCGCGAGCAGTCCGCGGCCGTGGGACTCCCCCGCTGTACGCCAGGTGAGGCGGCTCACGCAACGCCTTGGACTGTGAGCCGGTCGCCGATCGTCATGGCGCGAGCATAGCGCCCCTGTGCAGCATCTTCAGGGCAGTACGCACGCGGCCTGCGCAGTCGCCCATTGGATCGAACTCGATCCGTCGGCGCGCCAGAAGAGGATTCGTGTGATCCCGCGCGGGGTCCTTTGCGCGACGAGGACGGCCCCATCGGAGTGCAAGGCCAGCGCCCCGGTGAAGCTGCCGCGGCCTTGGCCGAACCGTTCGGCATCGCCGCTCGGTACAGCCACCCGCCAGAGCTGATCGCCGGTAGGATCCGAACTGACGAAAGCGAAGTGGCCGCCGCTGCTCGTCGCATGGGATTTGATCTGGGAGGATGCGCTCAGCTGCGCCAGCATCTCAGGCGACGAACTCAAGCTGTTCGAGAGGCCGTGAATGCCACGATCCTCCGGCTCCTCGACGGAATCGAGGACCAGGATCAATTCGTCACCGGTTTGCTCCCATAGGCCGACCGAGCCGAGTTCGTCCTGCAGTTCTTCCGCCCCGTCGTGGTTCATGCGCACTTCGAGCAGCCGGTGCTCGCCCAGCGCGAGGTCATCGATCAGCACGACTCCGCTCGGCATCAGCACGCTGCGTTGCGGATCCAGCTGCGGATACGTCAGAAACGGCGGAGTGCTCTCTCCTGAGGAGAGCGAAAGGTTTCGCAAACTGGGCAGCGCGGTTCCGGCCGGCAGGCTGGCCTGGAACACGTCCATCCGCGTCAGTGCTCCCAGGCCGGCTCCCGCCGGATCGCCGGCCGAAAAGACAAAGTCGCCGGCGGGCGAGAAAGCGAACTGCCCCACCTCGTCGATATAGCTCTCGAACCATGCGTTCTGCGTCAGATGCACGGCCGCCTGAACTCCCAGCGGGCTGACCCGCGCGAGTTGGACTTCCTTCGAGGTGTAGTGGTCCAGATAGGGATCGACGGTCTTCCACGCGACCAGGGCAGCATCGTCTGAAACGGCGAGCCACGGTCCGCCTTCATTGAAGGGCAGGAACCCGACGCCGGCGACCCAGGTGGCTGCGTCGCTCGCTCGCAGCGCCAGGCCTGCGGGCGACACGATGAACGGGTACGCATCGCTGACCTGCCCACCGGCAAGGAAACAGGCGAATTGACCATTCCTGCTCAGCACGACTCCGCCCTGGAACCAGACGGGATCTTGCGCTGTGGCAAAGGGCACCGCGTTTGCATCCCCGGACGTGCCGCGCGCGAAGCGCAAGGCGCAGCCGGCGGAAACCGCGATCCCCCAACTGCTGCTCAGCGCCAGTCCGTCGCCGCTGAACTGCTGGGCCAGAATGGCTGACGTGCGATTTTGGAACGCGCCCGAAAGTTCGACTTCGAAGAGATCGCCGCCTGCGAAAAGCTGCGTCGCGATCAGGAACGCATCCCCCGCCGGCGCCACCGCGATCGTCGCCACGAACGGATCCAGACCTGCCACCGGAGTGTTGCGCTCAAGCAGCACATGCGGGCTGCCGTCGGCGGCGACCGCGAAGAAACCGAAGTCGTCGCCGCGGGCGTAGTGATAGATGGAGCCCTGATCGCAAGGCGATTCGATGCGGCTCGCTCCGGCGATGTCGTCGCGCAGAATTGCCTTGCCGCCGAGAAACCGTTCGAACTGCGTGCGGCCGGAAACGTCGAGGTCGAGCAGCCTCACGCCTTGCAATGCGAGTGGAGTCTGCGCATTCCCGGGAACGGCGAGGTCGAGCACGAGGACATCGCCACCAGTTGCCGGGTCGCCCCTGAAGACCGTGGCGTGGCTTTGAGCGTGGGCGACTGCGGCGAGCGCAAGGAACATGGATCCTGCGATCAAGCGATGATGCGGGTTCATTGAAGTCTCTCGCGAAGCGGTGGTTTCCGGCTCCATGCTAAGCACTGTGCGCAAGAACGGGGTCCTGGAATGATGACAGTCCGTCATTCGGGCCCGACGCTCGCGCGCTCGGCTGTCCGACACCGAAGGCGCGGGCGCCTGCGCCCCCTGGGGCAGCCCTCAGGGCGCTTCGCTCGAAGTCACTTCGTCGAACGAGACCTGCACGAGCATCGAGCCCAGGCGCACCGAAAGCTCGCGTTTGTTGCGATCGACCTTGGCGATCACGACGCGCTTCTTGAGCCGCGGGACGTAGACGAAACGGTTCTTGTCCAGGGAATCGAGGAAACCCTGGCGGCGGTCGGTCAACGACGCGCCACTGAGTTCGCGCTTCGCCTGTTCGAGAATCTCGCGCAGCATGGCCGCCAAAGGCGCGCCGACCTGGGGCAAGAGCGCGAAGGCGCGTTCGAGCGCGCGCTGCGCCTCGCGCACACGCTCTTCGAGTCCCTGCTGCGCTTCAGAGGCCAAGAGTTCGCTCTTGCGCGCCACCGCGCCGCGCTCTTCTGCCAGTTGTCGATTCTGCGTCTCGACGTCGCGCAGCCGATCCTCGGACTGCGTGCGCACGCGCTCGGCCACTTCGCGAGCTCCGCGCATTTTCTCCATCAACTCCGCGACTTCCCTGTCGCGCCGCACGAGGCGCTCGCCGGCGCGCTGGCAGATCTTCGGATCCAGGCCCAGGCGCTTGGCGATCTGCAGCGCGCAGGATTCGCCGGGTGTGCCGATCATCAGCGTGTAGAGCGGCTGAAGGGTATTGGCGTCGAAACCGACGCTGGCGTTTTCCGCGCGCGCGTTGCGGAAGGCGAATTCCTTGAGCTTCGACAGGTGCGTGGTCGCGATGCTCGGCACGCCGCGCTCGAGCAGGTGCTCGAGAATCGCATCCGAAAGCGCCGCGCCTTCGTCGGGATCGGTGCCGCCGCCGAGTTCGTCGAGCAACAAGAGCGTGTGCGGCGTCGCGCGCGCAAGACCCGCGCGGATGCGTGCGAGGTGCGAGGAGAACGTCGACAGACTCTGACGGATCTCCTGCTCGTCGCCGATGTCGGCGCAAATGCCCGCATACAGCGGAATTCGCGACGATTCGTCACAGGGAAACGGCAGGCCCAAACGCGCGAGCAAGGCCGCGATGCCGACGGTCTTCAAAGCCAGCGTCTTGCCGCCGGTGTTCGGACCGGTGATCACCAGAAGGTCGAACTCGGCGCCCAGGCGCACGTCGATCGGCACCACACCTTCGAGCTTGCCCTGCCTTACCTGTTCGACGAGCAGCGGATGGCGCGCGCCGCGCAGGACCAGCGTCGCGCGCGCGCCGTCCCTCGAACGCGAGACGGCCGGCACGCGCGCGGAGTACTCGCGGCAGAAGTGCGCGCTGATCAGCGCGAGCTCCAACTCGGCAAGCCGCTCCGAAGCAGCCATCAGCCGAGCTTCCTCGGCGAACAGGCTGCGCGTCAACTCCAGCAGGATCAGCTGTTCCTCGCGCCTCAGATCGATTTCGACCGCGGCCAGGCGCTGCGCAATTTCCGTGCACTCGCGCGGCTCGATGAACACCGTCTCGCCGCTGGAGGAGCGATCGATCAAGAGCCCCGGCACGCGGCCTGCCGACTTGGCCTTCACGGCCAGCACGCGCCGGCCGCTGCGCAAGTGCACGCTCGAATCCGAAAGATGAGCGCGCAAGGCCGTGCCGCCGATCAGCCGGCGCAGATTGCCATCGAGCCGCTCGGACAACTCGCGTTGATCGAGGTTGAGCCGCGCCAGTTTCGCAGAGGCGTCCGGACGGACGTCGCCCTTGCCGTCGAGCTGCGCGCAGAGCTGCTGATTCAGATGGCCGAGGTCGGGGAAACCGAGGCCGAGTTCGGCAAGTGCAGGAGCGCTGGATTTCAGCGCGGAGAGCCATGGCACCAAGCGCATGCAAGCGTCCAGGAAACCGAGCAACGCAGCGAATTCCTCGCGTTCGAGCGGCCGCGAAAACTTGCGCGCCGCGCGCAGGGCGGGCTCGATGTCGGTCAAGCCGGCGAGGCCCGGCGCGCGTTCTTCGCCGAGCAATCCGCACATCGCCCGCGCGCGCTCATGGGCGGCGAGCGCAGCGTCGTCCTCGCGCGGAACGAGCCGGCGCAGCGCCGCGCGGCCGAGCGAACTTGCCGCCAGGCGCTCGAACAGCGCGCGCACCTCGGCATAGTCGAGCGACTCGGCGGCGAAATCGTCCAGCGTCGCGGGCGTCACGGCTTGCGTCGCAGCGCGATGAGCTGCACTTCGCGCACCGGCGCGAGGTTCGGATGCATGCTGATCTTCGCAAAATCCTTCTGCTCGTATCCAAGTTCAGTCGCAAGTCGGCCGCGGTAGCCTGCCAGGAAATTCCACTGGCCCGAGCCGAACGCGTTCAGCGGTTCACTGCTGAAGATTACGTCGAACGGAACACACGCTGCGCGCAGGCGTTCGTTGTCCCAGCCCGGATCGACGCCATCGACGCCGAAAAGCATCGAACTCGCCGCGTCTTCGAGCAGTCGCCGGGGCGATCCGCCACGCGACAAAAGTCCCACCTGCAGGGCGCCCGGAGGAAGTTTCTCGACCGCGGCCAGCCAACCGATGCGCGCGCTCGCGCCCGCTTCCAGGGCGAGCGCGTCGAGTGCGGCGTCACTGTCCGCGCGCTCCAGTCCCGCGGTACTCACGCGCCTGCCCGGCGCGAGCGAAATCCTTTCGGCCAGGGCCGCGCGGCGATAGTCCGCGATCTCGGGCCGGGCGTCGTTCGAAGGAATTCCCCAGTCCATCAAGCGTTGCGTGTCGAGGTCGGCGCGCACGCCGCAGGCCAGCACCAGCGCGGCAAGCAGCGCTGCGCGCGGCATGACTGCCCGAGGCAAGAGCGAACTCGCGCCGAGCGCGGCGAGCGCCCATAGGAAGGGCGCGCCCGGCAGCAGGAAGCGATCCGCGTGGAAAGGATGCAGCGCCACGGGAACGATGCAAACAATCCCAAGGATCGCGACCGTGCGCACCTCGCGCGCGCGCCAGAAACGAAAACCCACCAGCGCGGCGAGGGCCACAAGCAGCAGGGCGCGCGGAGTGACAAAAAGGCCGGCGCCCCAGTCGAACACACGCGCCGGCCAGGGCACCGCGCGGAAGTGGATATTGCCCCCGAGGAAGCCGAGGAACGCCGTGCGATGCGAGGCGGCCATTTCGCCGCCGGCGGGCAAGGGCAGCACGAACCACCAGAGGCAAACGATGGCGGGAACGAACGCAAGGCGCGCGGCACTGCGCAGCCAGGCGGGCAATTTCTGCGCTCGAAAAGCCGAAAGCCCCTCCAGCGCGAAATCGAGCGCGCAACCCGCCGCCAGCAAGCCGCCATAGTTGAACTTCGTGAAGAAGGCGAGGGTCAACAGCGCGCCGGCGAGCAGTTCGCTGCGCTCGCGATGCGTGTTCTGTGGCGCTCGCCGCCTGAGCCAGAACAGCGTTGCGAACAGCGCCGCAGCCGTGAACGGAACTTCGAGGAAAAGCGTGCCGGAATAGGCCAGCCCGAGCGGGGAGAGCGCGCCGACCCCCATCGCGATCCAGGGCGCCCATGCCAGGCGCGAATCGACAGCTTCGCTCGAACCCGCGTGCCGCGCACGATCGCGCGCGAGCGCGCTCGCGACTTCGCGCACGACCAGGAAAAGCCCAAGCAGTGCGATCGCCCACAGCACGCGTGCGCTGGCGCGACAGGCCAGTTCCGACACGCCGGTGAACGACTGAACGAGCGCCAGCCACAGCGGATACCCGAACGGATACTGCTGGCAGCCGAGCAGCGCGTCGAAGAACTTCGCACCCTCGCCCAGCTCTGCCGCGACCGCCATGCGCGCCGCCGGAAGCTCTGCGTGCATGGCCTCGTCGTAGCCCATCGATTGGGCCATGGAGACGCTGGCCGCGCCGATCAGCGCCAGAGCCAGCGCAACCAGCACGGCAGGCCAGACACGCACTCGACAGACTTGGGGCGTGGCGTCCGACATGGAATTCGCTGGGCGAAGCTGGAATTGTACTGCGCACACGCGCAGGAGCGGCTCGCGAGAAGTGGACGCTACACTCACGCACATGTCCACAACGCCCCGCCCGCAGGATCGATTCGAGACCCTCGCCATCCACGCCGGCCAAGAGCCCGATCCGCAGAACGGCGCGGTGATGACGCCGGTCTATTTCACGAGCACCTACAAGCAGGACGCGCCAGCGCAGCCGCGTCAGGGCTACGAGTACTCGCGCACCACGAACCCGACGCGCACGGCACTGCAGGAGAACCTCGCCGCGCTCGAAGCGGGCGCCTGGGGCCTGTGTTTCTCGTCGGGTCTCGCCGCGCTCAACGGGCTGTGCGATCGACTGGTGCCGGGCGACCACGTCGTCGCGGGCAATGACCTGTATGGCGGCACCTATCGCCTGTTCAAGCGCGTCTTCGAACGCTACGGCGTGCGCTTCACTTTCGTAGACACGACGAAGACCGAAGAGATCGCGCGCGCGATCGAGGACAAGACGCGCTACGTCTACCTCGAAACGCCTTCGAATCCGCTGCTGCGCATCTGCGACATCGCCAAGAGCGCCAAGCTGGCCCATGCGCGCGGGGCATTGCTCGTCGTCGACAACACCTTCGCGACGCCCTATCTGCAACAGCCGCTCGAACTCGGCGCGGACCTCGTGCTGCATTCGCTGACCAAGTACCTCGGCGGACACTCCGACGTGGTCGGTGGCGCGCTGGTCGGGCGCGACGAGGCGCTGCGCGGCGAGCTTGCGTTCTTCCAAAATGCCGCCGGTGGAACACCTGGACCGATGGATTGTTTCCTGGTCCTGCGCGGCACGAAGACGCTCGCGCTGCGCATGGATCGGCACAACTCCAATGCCCTGGCGATCGCGCGTTTCCTCGAGTCGCATTCGGCCGTGGATCGCGTCTTCTATCCGGGGCTCGCCTCACACCCGCAGCACGCCCTGGCCAAGCGCCAGATGAGCGGTTTCGGCGGCATGGTCTCGTTCGAATTGCGCGGCAGTGTCGCCGCGGGCAACACGTTCGCCAGCAGCACGCGATTGTTCACGCTGGCCGAGTCGCTCGGCGGCGTCGAGTCGCTGGTCGAAACCCCGCCGAGCATGACCCACGCGAGTATCCCCGCCGAAGCCCGCCGCGCCGCCGGTCTCGCCGACGGCCTGGTGCGCCTCTCCGTCGGAGTCGAGCACATCGCCGACCTGCTCGCCGACGTCGAACAAGCCCTGGCCAAGGCGACCGCAGCGAAATCGCCCTCCAAGCCCAAGGCCCGCAAGACCGCGCGCTAGGCGACGGGCAGCTTCTCGAACTGTCGCAGCCGATGACCGGCTTCGGATCAGCGCACGATCATCAGACTCGAGCCCGATCGACTGACCTGCCCGGTCGGAAGGACGATGCGCGCCTGCGCGAACTGATGGAACCCGGGCGCGTTCAGTGGAGAAATGTTGATGATCTTTGAGACCGTCCCGGCGGGCGGCACGATTCCCAGGTCGAAACTGCGCGACTTGATCAAGAGCGCTTCAACCAGGATCCCTGGCGCGGGCAGCACCTGCGGAGTCTGACCGACGTTGAGCCGCACCGCCGAACCCGGCACAGCGTGCACGGTGAAGAGGACCTGACCGCCGGGCTGCGGAGTTCCGCTCAAGTCGAGCGTGGGAGCCACGGGCGTGATGACCTGATCAACACCGCCCGGGAGTAACACCACCGCCGGGCCAGACTGTCCGCAATGCCAGGAGATCGCAGGCAGGACCGAAACCCCCGAGCGGATCACGGTCGAATTGCCGATCACGAGTCCCTCGCCAAAGGGGCCGTCCCAGATGCACAGCTGGGCGTATCCGCCAGCGCCGCCCTTGATCGTTGCGGTGCCACCGCCATCGATCCACATTTCGCTGTCCGTGATCCGAACGGCTGCGCCGCCCTTCTTGCCCAGGAGGCTGGTTAGATCCACGCCCGCATCCCCGCCATATACGCTGCTGCGCACCAGGTGCACGAGCGACGCATTGAATGCGGTCAGTCCTGTCTGACCTGCGTCGTACGTTTTCGGCAGGGGATGAATCGTGGAGTCGGTGATTTCTACTCGCGAATTGCTGATTTCCGCGCTGCGGATGCCGTGCATGGCCTGAACGCGCAGGTCGGAAGAGTCGCTGACGACCAGCTGCCTATCCACCGAGGATTCCCGCAGCGTGATCGAGCCAAGCGAGTTCGCGACCGTCCAGTCCCTCGCCGCCACGTTGACGATCAGGAGCACCTGCCCCGCAGGCAATCCGCTGACTTCGACGTTTCCGCCTCCCCAGGGACCGATCCATACACTGCCCTGACCGATGACCGTGACACCCTTGTGGATCGCAAGGCCGCCCACAAGGGGATTGTACGAACCGGCCCTGACGAGGATCACATCTCCTGGCTGCGACGCGATCACGGCGTCAGTGAGCTGCGTGAAGTGCGCGCCTGCGCCATTGTTGATATCGACGATCCAGGTACTGGCCAGAAGCGGCGAGGCCATCGCGCACAAGGCGGAGGCGATCACGAACAAGGAACGCGGGAGGCGGGCAGTGCGCTGCATGGCGAGACCTCGATTGGGAGTGGAAGGCGCCGGAATACGGAGTCGGTCGCGTTCCCACCCTACCTTTTCGCCTTGGCCGCGCCCGGACGCAGCCAGGACGCTGCCAGGGCGAGTAGGCAGGGTGGGAAAGTGCCTCCATCGTATCTTGCACGCAAACGAGTGCGTCGAGGCCCCGTGCCTCAATTTGCCAGGCTACAAGCTAGGCAGACCGCGACGGGGGGCAGCCTTTTGATCCCATCTCCGCACTGCGACTCGCGACCTCCCACCCCGTAGCCGCATCCACACCCACCCTTAGAACGGCGAGTTCGACGGCGGCGGCTTGGGCGGACTCGGCGGTGCGGGCGGAGGCGGAGATTGCACAACGACCGGTGCCACGCGGACCGGCGCGACCGGCGCGATCGGCGTCGGTTCCTCGTCGTCGTCCCCGACGTTCTGCCGCATCAGCCTTCCGACCTTGAACTTCACGACCCGCTTCGCCGGCACCTCGACCTTTTCCAGCGTGCGCGGATTCTGCGCCAGTCTGGCGGCGCGTTCCTTGACCTCGAACACGCCGAACTCGCGGAATTCCAGGCGGTTGCCGATGGACAACTCCTGCACGATCTCGTTCAGGAATTGCTGGACGATCTCCTTGACCACCACCTTGGTCTGCTTGGAGCTCTCCGCAATGCGGTTGACGAGCTCCTTTTTGGTGATGGTCTGGGGTTCGCGCGCCGCCATGGAGCGGTCCTTTTCCTCGTAGGATCGCGGCCCGGCCGGCAGGCGCCTGCCCAGGTCGCGGGGGGGAGTATCGAACGGCACTATCCCTTGGTCAAGTAAGAACTTGCGACCGTTGACCCGGATTGGGACGGCGAGCGGATGTCCATCGGAGCGCGCGGAGGCGCGCTGAAGGGCTTTTCCCTAAATACTTGCTGCAAATTACTTTACGTCAAAATCTAGCCCAACGCTCGGAATTCGCGCAGGCGCACAGGCCACCCCGCTGGTGCAAAGGGTTTCTCCACAATGATTTAGGAACCGCGGACGCGATCGGGAGTGGACCGCTCAGCGCGCGGGTTTCACGTCGGGCGCGCCCGCGTCGAGGCGTTCGAGAACAACGCGCGCGCGCATGCTCTGGATCAAGTCGCTGAGATCGCCGCTGGTGCGCGCTTCGCTGAGCACTCGGCCCCATGCCGCCTTGGCCGCGTCCGGATCCTTGAGCCACTGCTCGTGCAGCAAAGCCTGCTGCACCTTCGGCAACACCAACTGCGGCGCAACCGCTTCGGCCTCGCGCGCGGCGGCGAGCGCGAGTTCGGAGTGCCCGAGCGACTGCTCCGTCGCCGCAAGGATGCACAACCGTCTGCCGGCAATGCCCGCGGCGTCCGAACCGGTCGGCAGCGCCGCAAGACGCGTGCGAGCTGCCCGCGGCTCGCCCGACTCCAGCTCCACGATCGCCAGGTCGAGTTCGACAGCGACCCGCAACGCGGGCTCCACGCGCGGGTCGCTCTTCGAAGCTTCGAGCCAGGCGCCGTAGGCGACCTGCGCCTCGTCGAACTTTCCATCGCGCGCGAGCAACGCTGCCTCCAGCCGTCGCGCGGGCGAATGGGCCGGGTCGAGTTCCAGCGCCTGCTTCAAGTGCACCTGCGCCTCGCTCCAAGATCCATCGCGCGCCTCGACGAAGGCTTTTGCGTAGTGGGCCCAGACATTCTTCGGGTCCAGACGCGCGGCGCGCTCGAGCAGCGCCCTCGCTTCCGCCGGCGTCGTCTCGAGCC
>JANMRV010000015.1:0-6007 GCA_031388685.1 Planctomycetota bacterium | reverse complement strand
CAGCGGCGACAGGCGCCCCAAGCGCTCGCTCGACGCGCAAGAAGTGGAAAACACGGTCGACACGAGCGCGAGCGCGAAAGAGAGCGCGCAACGCCAGTGAATACCGCGAATCCACATATTCCACTTCAGTGGCCAACTCTCGTCCGACATTGGACTCGAATCCTATCGAGCCTTGGGGAGCCCGGCACCTTGCGCACCGACAATGTCCAAGCCCGCGATGCTTCTGCTCGCGATCCTCCAAGGCGACCGTGCACTGAACGCGGACCTCGCGGTCGTGGCAGTCGAAGGCCCGCCGTCACGGGTGCTGCCGCTGCCTTTCATCGCCCTGCGGGGCTCCTGACCGCTCACGATCGCGATCGCCCCGGTGTGGGTGTTGCGCGGATTACGCAGGCCGGCCTGAATCTCGGCTATTCAGCGCTGAGGACCCGCGAACCGGGGCGGCTCTCGGCTCCGCTTTCCGCACGCGCGCGCTATGGTAGCGCGCTTCCATGAGTCTTCCGCTGTGACCGGCACGCGCCTGAATTTCCGTCTCGACGCCGTGGCCAGCGGTTCGCGCGCGCGGGCGGCGACGTTTCGCACGGGCCACAATGTCGTCCAGACGCCACTGTTCATGCCGGTGGGCACCCAGGCGACCGTCAAGGCGCAGATGACGCAGACGCTCGAGGACTCAGGCTCGCAGATCCTGCTCGCGAACACCTATCACTTGCTCTTGCGGCCCGGGCCCGAGGTGTTCCGGCGCATGGGCGGCATCCACGGCTTCATGAGCTGGAAGCGCGGCGTGCTGACGGACTCCGGTGGATTCCAGATCTTCTCCTTGCCCCACTCGCGCGCGATGAGCGAGGAAGGCGCGCTGTTCCAAAGCTACATCGACGGGCGCACGATCCTGCTCAGCCCCGAAGTCAGCATCGAGACACAGACCGCGATCGGCAGCGACATCATGATGGCGCTCGATCAGTGCATCCCGTCGACCGCGGATGAATCGCTGGCGCGCGCGGCACTGGACATCACGCAGCGCTGGGCCGTGCGCAGTCTCGCGGCGCGTGGCGAATCCAAGCAGGCGCTGTTCGGCATCGTGCAAGGCGCGCTTTTTCCCGAGCTTCGGCGCGAGAGCGCGCTCTCCCTGTGCGAACTCTCCTTCGACGGTTTCGCCATCGGCGGTCTCGCGGTCGGCGAAGCTAAAAGTGAGCGCGAAGAGCTGTGCGAATTCACCGCGCAACTCCTGCCCGAGGACAAACCGCGCTACCTGATGGGCGTGGGCACGCCGCTCGACATACTCGAAGCGGTCCATCGCGGCGTGGACATGTTCGACTGCATCATTCCGACGCAGTTCGCGCAGCGCGGCGCGGCCTTCACCTCGCGCGGACACCTGCAAATTCGCCGCAGCGTCTACAAGTTCGCGGACGCGCCGCTCGATCCCGCCTGCGGTTGTCCGACCTGCGCGCGCTACTCGCGCGCCTATCTCCACCATCTCGCCAAGACGGGCGAGTCGCTCGGCTGGCAACTGCTCGGCCAGCACAATCTCTACTTCTATCACCAGCTGATGCGCGACATCCGCGCGAGCATCCTGGAGAATCGCTTTCTCGAGCTGTATCGCGAAAAGCGCGCGTTCCTGCACACGTCGGATGTGGATCATCCGACAGTCCCAAGAAAGAACACGCCGCGCAAGAACCCGCGCACGCTCGGAAACTACGAAGCCCACACCGCCTGGGAGGGTTTTTCCAGTATTCGCCAGATTTCTTCCGGTGAAATCATGCACTCGCGCACGGCGCCGATGGACGAGGCACGCGGGCTCTACGTCGAGCAATCGAACTTCGCCGAGCGCGTGCGTCTTTCCGCGGATGAAGCTTCGGACAGCGCCGCGCCTCTGGTCCTCTGGGACGTCGGTCTCGGCGCCGCGGCCAACGCGATGGCGGCGATCAGCTGCTACGAGGAACAAGCCGCCGCGGGGCCGGTGCGCCCGCTGCAGATCATCAGCTTCGAGAACGACCTCGATTCGCTGCGGCTCGCGGTGCGGCTCGAGCACGAATTTCCCTACCTGCGCCACGCCGGGCCCGCCGGAATTCTCGCCGCAGGACGCTGGCAGTCGCGTCAGCACTCAGGCTTGAGCTGGCTGCTCGTGCCGGGGGATTTCCCGGCGACCATTCCACAGGCGCCCGCGCCGCCCGATCTGATCTTTTACGACATGTTCTCGTCGAAGACTTCTGGCGATCCGTGGACGCTGTGCACGTTCCATGGAATTCATGCCGCCTGCGCCGGGCGAGCCACCGAGCTGTACACGTACACGTGCTCGACGGCCAATCGAGCGGCGCTGCTCGCGGCGGGCTTCTATGTCGCGAAAGGGCGCAGCGCCGGCGAGAAGAACGAGACCACGATCGCGCTCACGCCGGCGGCGTTCCACGGACCATCGGGCAGCCGGCATGATTGGCTGTCGGCGGAATGGTTGCGTAAATGGAACCGCTCGGCCGCCAGGTTCCCCCAGGAAATGCAGCCTGAGAAACAACCCGAGTTCGAACGCGTGATTCTCGGCCACCTTCAATTTCAGAACATCTGATCGATTCCATGCAAACCCGCCAATTCCGCCTGCGCGACGAATTCATCGAACTGAACAACCTGCTCAAGGTCGAAGGCATCTGCTCGAGCGGCGGTGAAGCCAAGATGTTGATTGCCGCCGGCAAGGTGCTGGTGAACGGCGCCGTGGAACTGCGAAAATCCTGCAAGATCCGCGCGGGGCAACGTGTGCAGGCCGCTGAAGTGGAGATCGAAGTGCTGCCCGCGATCGCCGCGAAGGGCTAGCCGGCGCGCCATGGATCCCAACCGACCCAACGACCCGCTGCACGGCGTCACGCTCGAACGCATGCTCACCGAGCTCGAAGCCCGTTATGGCTGGGAAGAGCTTGGACTGCGCGTCAGGATTCGTTGTTTCACGCACGATCCCAGTGTCGGCTCGAGCTTGAAATTTCTGCGCAAGACACCCTGGGCCAGAACGAAAGTCGAGGATCTCTTCCTCGAGATGCGGCACGAGTCGTTGCCCTGAGCAGACAAGCCGCCCGCCCCGTCCCGCCGCCGCGCCGGGCGCGCGGCTACTTTTGCTCGGGCAAGCCAGCGCGCCCATCGAGGGCTTCGGCGATCTTCTGCTCGATGCGCGCGGCGCAAAGTCGCGTCCCGTAGATCGTGAGGTGATCGTCGTCGAGGTACACGACTTGCTTGCCGTCAAGCACGAGCGCCTTCGAGTCCTCGCAGAAGAGATCGAAGGTCGGAATGTAGTCGCAGCCGCGATATTCGCCCGCCAGCCTCTTCACGAGCTTGCGGCCGCGTTGCCAGTCCGCTTCGTTTCCAAACGGCAGGTACAACTTCATCCCGACTTGCGGCTCGACGCCCTTGAAGCACAGATATTGAAGCGCATTGCGATTGCCGATTTCGAGCTCAGGCGGTTGCTCCATGAGCAGCACGTTCGTCGCATTTTCTTGCAGGAATTCGAGCAGCTCGCGCGCGGAACTGTCGCTCGCTTTCGACCAGCGCTCGCAAACGATCACGACCGCCGGTTGCCACTTGGCGATGCAATCGATGCGCGCCTGGTCGTAGCGATACTTCTCCTCGGCGGACAGGTACTCGACCTGCTGCGTCTTGCTCAGCGGAAAGCGCACGAACGGTGAGATCGCGTTCATCGAATAGAACGAGGCTTTGACTCCGCGCTTTTCCGCCACGGAACGAATGGCGTCGGACCACATCGTGCCGTGGGAATCCCCCAGGACGACGATCTTCGGGTCCGAGCTTCCGCTGCCGACGATGATTCCGCCGTTCAAGTACGCATCGGCGGGAGCCTCTTTCTTCGCCGCCGTGACGGTCGCGGCGACGCGCTGCATCTCGGCGTTGATCTCGCTGCGCGGCTTCAGGTCGTAGTACAGACCGCACCAGGTCTGCGGCTCGAACTTCGAGGTGTCGTACTGGCTGTCGGACAGAAGCAGCGCGCCGCCGCAACCCATGACCAGCAGATAACCGGCGGCGATCAGCGGAATCACGCCTTTTCGGCTGCGCGTCGGCTGCTCGACGAAGCTGTAGGACAGGATCGAAAGCACGAAGATCAGCGCGAGCAACGGCCATTTGTGCGAGGCCAGGCCGAGCTGTGTTGCAAAGACCATGACCGGCCAATGCCAGAGATACAGCGAGTAGGAGAGCTTGCCCACGTACACGACCTGGCGTTGAGCGAGGATGGCGTGACAGATTCCCGAGCGCGCAAATGCGATGACGAGTGCCGTGCCGAGGATCGCGATGGACAGTCCGCCATTCAGTTTCGGCACGAAGAAATACGCGAGCAAGATCATGCCCAGGCCGGCGAGCGCGAGCGAATCGAAGCGCTCGCTGCGCTCGAGCTTGGCCTCGACGCCGCGCAACAGGACCGCCAGAAAACAACCTGTGGCAAGTTCCCAGGCACGCGTGGGCAGCAGATAGAACGTCGCCGTTTCGTGATGGCTCTCGATGCCGTAGAGGAAAAGGCCCAGGCTGGTCAGGATCACGAAGATCAGCAGACTCTTGAGCCACTGCGGCCTGAACTTGTGCACGAGCCAGATGCCGATCGGAAAGAGCAGATAAAACTGCTCCTCCACCGATAGCGACCAGGTGTGCAGGAACGGCGACTCCTCCGCGCTCGCACCCCAGTAGTCGCCGGTGTTCTCCCAGAAGTAGATGTTCGCGATAGACAATAGCGCCGCGACGGCTTGCCTGGCGATCAGCGGGTGATCGCCCTTGAAGACGAACAGCCAGGTCAGCAAGAGCGACGCTGCCGTGACGACGATCAGCGCCGGCAGGATCCTTCGAATTCTGCGCGCCCAAAAAGTTCGAAACGAAAACGTGCCGTTCTCGAGCTCCCCCACAACGATCGAGGCAATCAGGTACCCGGAGATCACGAAGAAGACGTCGACGCCGATATATCCGCCCGCGATCCAGCTCAGACCCAGGTGGAAAAGCACGATCGGCAGCACGGCGAACGCACGCAGCCCATCGATCTCGGGGCGATAGCTCAAGGAAGACATCAGGATCTTGTTTCTGGCCGCGCGGCTCCACGGCAGGCCCGCCGGATCGAGGCCAAATCTCGTGCGGGAAAGGCTTCGATCGATCGCATGGTGCAAGGGCCCTTTCTGGCGGGACGAGGATACTTCGCCGACTCGCCATCCCACATCACGATCTGGCCGGCCGCGCACCAGCCGGCATGCGTGATAGGCCGGCGGCCGGGGTTGCGGAACAGGCCGGCAGAAGCGCGGCCCGCCCCCGTGATCCGAGGTCTCAAGCCTTGGTTCCTGGGCTGATCGCAACACGCTCATGCGGTCGCCGGTCCGTGCGCGTGCATTTCTTGTTGCACGTGAGACACGGCCGCCGCTAACAACTGCATTCCGACTGCGGCCGAGCTGCCTGCTCAGCGCGGCAGCTCGAAGCCGAGTAGTTCCCGACCCCGGCCCGCTCCGTCGCCTTCAGCCGTCTCGATTGCCCCGCACTCATTGCCCGAGGCCCCGCGCCTGAATCAGGCGCGTCGCCTGAAATTCCACCTGCACGGCGGCCCATTCGTGGGAGGCGAGCCCCGGGCTCATGCGGGCAGTACGAATTGGACGAAGGACGTAGCGCTACGTCCCCATGCAGCAAGGCCTGAACATCCGTGACCGGGCGAAGCGCTCGCCCCGCGATCTGACGGCCATGAGCAGTCAGCCTGCGGGGGTAGTCGTACCCACCCACTCGAGCCGGTCGCCCATTGCCACGCTGGCCGTGGTCGCGTTGCTCGTCTGCATTTTGCTCGAGCAGCAGGCCCACTGGATGAACGGGATGCTCTGGACACGTCGCTGGCGTGAATTCTCAGCGCAGAATGCCATCCCGGCGTTCATTGCGGCCTCGCTTCCACTCTGGTACGCGTGCTGGCGCGCCAAGGTTCACGGCCGGATGGACGGCGTGCTGACGATCGGCGCACTCACGGTCGCCAGCCTGCTGCTGATGTTCGCGGGCGCCTTGCTGCAGGCCGAGG
>JANMRV010000891.1:0-3494 GCA_031388685.1 Planctomycetota bacterium | reverse complement strand
CAGCGCAGGGTCAGTTCGACGTCTCCGCGATTGGTCGCGCTGGCGCGCACGACCCAATCATCGCCGGGTTCAACCCGCGCAGCCTCGAGCTGGAGCGAAAGGTTGCTGACCCTCTCGCGGCAATCGAGGATACGTTCGAAGGCGCGCGCGCGATCGAGCGCGGCACCCTGTGGATCACGCGCCAGGATGCGTTCGAGGATGCGCCTCGCAAGCACATCATCGCGCGCCTTGAGCGCGGCTTCGAGGCCTTGGAACGAGGGCGCGAAAGGCTCCAGTTCGGCCTCTGCGCGCGCGCGCTCTGCGGGCGTCAGCTGCTGGAGACCGGCTCCGCCGGGGCCAGCGGAAGACGAAGCGGACCCTTGGCACGCGACTGCGATCGCAAGCGCGATCGACAGTCCCGTGACAAGGGCCCGCTGCATGACGTCTCTAGGCTAGGAGCCCGGTTCGGTTTCGGGTTGCGGAGGGTTGGCGATTTCCTCGGCCTTCTTGCGCTCGTGCTCCGCCAGGATCGCCTTGTTCTCCTCGAAGTCCGCGTGGACGAAGGAAAGTCCGATCTTGCGCTCGTCGATGTCGACGCGGATCACGCGCACTTCGATCTTCTGACCAGGCTTCACGATCTCCTCGGGGCTGGAGATCTTGTGGTCAGAGAGTTCGGAAACGTGCAAGAGACCTTCGAGGTCGTCTTCGAGTTTCACGAACGCACCGAAGTTCGTGATCTTGGTCACGAAGCCGGTCAACAGGTCGCCGACGTGGTAGTTCGCGGGGATCGTGTCCATCCACGGATCTTGCGCGAGTTGCTTCAAGCCCAGCGCGATGCGCTTCTTCTCGGTGTCGACCGTCAGCACGACGCAGGTCAGCTTGTCGCCCTTGCGCACCATCTCCGAGGGGTGCGAGACCTTCTTGGTCCAGCTCATGTCGGAGACGTGCAACAGGCCGTCGATGCCCTCCTCGATCTCGACGAACGCGCCGTAGGTCGTGAGGTTGCGCACCGTGCCCTCGATGACCGTTCCGACGGGATAATGCTGCTCGACGAGATCCCAGGGATTGGTCTCGGCTTGTTTCATGCCGAGCGAAATTTCCTGCTTCTCCTTGTTGTATTCGAGCACCACGACTTCGACCTTGTCGCCGGTCTTGACCAACTCCGAGGGGTGGTTGATGCGCCGCGTCCAGGACATCTCGGAAATGTGCACCAGGCCCTCGACGCCGTCCTCGAGTTTGACGAAGGCGCCGTAGGACATGATGTTGACCACTTCGCCGACATGCTTCGAAGCGACCGGGTAGCGCGCTTCGATGCCTTCCCAGGGCGAGGCTTGCTTCTGCTTGAGCCCCAGCGCAATGCGCTCGCGCTCGGAGTCGACACGGAGAACGCGAACCTCGATTTGTTGATCGATCGTGACCATCTCGCTGGGGTGGTTGATGCGGCCCCAGGTCATGTCGGTGATGTGCAACAGGCCGTCGATGCCGCCGAGGTCCACGAACACGCCGAAATCGGCGATGTTCTTGACCGTACCGACGCGGTTCTGACCTTCCTTGATGTCCGAGAGCAGGATTTCCTTCTGCTTCTGACGCTCTTCCTCGAGCAGCTTCCTGCGCGAGATCACGATGTTCATGCGCTCCGCGTCGATCTTGATGATGCGCGCGCGAATCGGCTCGTTGAGGAAGTCGGAGATGTCGTGCGTGCGGCGCAGGTTGACTTGGCTTGCGGGCAGGAAGACGTTGACGCCTTCGACGTCGACGAGCAAACCACCCTTGATCTTGCGCTGCACGACGCCTTGGACCTCGTCGCCCTCGTTGTACTTGGTCGAGACGCGTTCCCAGGAGCGCAGGCGGTCGGCGCGGCGCTTGGAAATCTGCGCGGTGTCGTGTTCATCGAGACCGTCGTAGAAGACCTCGTAGGTTTCTCCGGTCTTGGGCAGGACTTCGCCGAATTCGGCGAGCGCGATCGAACCTTCGGACTTGCCGCCGATGTCCATCACGACCATGCCGGTACGTTCGTCGACGGAGTCTACGGTGGCCTTGACGATCGTGCCTTGACGAATGTCCTTGACCGAGGAATTGAGCGCGGTGTCGAGAGCCTCGACGGTGAACAGTCCCATCGACGACTGGACCTGGCGTTCCAGTTCCTGCGGATCGATCTCGAACTGTTTGATGCGGCGTGAAGCGAGAGCCATGAAAAAAGGGTCCTTGGGAGCGGTTTTGAAAAGAGTTGCGAGAGGAGCAGTCCCGCCGCCGGCGAAAGTGCCGAAGGCGTGGTGTACGTCTTGAAGGGTTCAGCTTGGAGCGAGCGCGAGGCGCCCCGCGATCGCAGCGCGCGTGCGCTCGAGCGCGTCGGCGGAGCCAGAATCGATCGGCGCGCAGAACTCGATCTCGATCCGGCGTGGCCGCGGGATGAGCTTGCCCTTGCCCCAGGCCTCGAAGGTGCCGCGGATCGCGCAGGGCACGATCGGGACCTTGGCGGAGCGCGCGGCAATCAGGGCTCCGGCCTTGAAGTCCTTGAGATCGCCATCGGCGCTGCGCGTGCCTTCGGGGAAGATCGCCACGCAGTCGCCGGCCTCGAGGTGCGCGGACATCTCGCGCAGGGCCGCGCGATTGGACTTGCCCGGCTCGACCAGCACGGCCCCGCATTGGGTCATGACGTAGGCCAACCAGCGCGAATCGGCGAGACTCTTGCGCGCGACGAAACTCACGTGGCGCGGCGCGCCAATCGCGATCAACGGGATGTCGAGGAACGACTGGTGGTTGGCCGCGATCAGGACACCGCCGCTGCGCGGCAGGTGCTCGACGCCGCGCACTCGCCGTCTGAAGTACGGCAGGTACCAGAGGTTCATCAAGGCGCGCGTGAGCTTGTAGACGAAGGTCACGTGCGTGATCGGCGGGAGCGCCGGGGGGCTGTCTCTGCCAGCGGCCTTCGCACTCGAGTTCTGCGCCGCCGCCGGCTGCGACTTCGAGCGCACGTGCTCGAGAATGCTCGAGGCCACGGCCTCGGCGTCCATGCCGTCGGTGTCGATCAGCGCGGCATCCGGTGCGCGCACCAGAGGCGAATGGGCGCGCGTCGAATCGGTGAGGTCGCGCGCTTCGATCTCGCGTTGGATCTCCAAGACCCGCTCGGGTTGGCCGAGTTCCTTCGCGCGCCTGCGGGCGCGTTCAGCTGAAGATGCTATGAGAAAGAACTTGTGCTCCGCGCGCGGGAACACAACGGTCGTCGTATCG
Organism: Planctomycetota bacterium; assembly: GCA_031388685.1. Classification (GTDB taxonomy): domain Bacteria; phylum Planctomycetota; class UBA1135; order UBA1135; genus JADJQU01. The sequence goes on along the minus strand of JANMRV010000891.1, from coordinate 284 downwards.
CGGCCCTCCGCGACCAACCCGCCGCGGCGCAAGGCCACGGCCTGTTGTTCGCGAACCACCGAGGCGCGCACTGCGGCGTGGGCGCTGACGGCGGAGACGTTGGCGGTCACTTCACGACTGCGGATGTGCGGTTCGCCCGCGCGTCCGTCGATCAGGATGTGGCCGTTGTCGTCGAAGGTAAGAAGGGTCGTATGCGCCACGCGGGCGCACTGCTCTTCACTGTCGGGATCCAGCCCCTGCTGCAGCACGCACCACGTGACCGCGCGGTACATGGCGCCCGTGTC
>JANMRV010000871.1:0-4935 GCA_031388685.1 Planctomycetota bacterium | reverse complement strand
CGAGGCTGGCTCCTTACACTCGCGCCCATGGGCGAATTCCTGTTCGGCACGTCGAGCTGGTCGGAAAAGAGCTGGGCCGGCGTGTTCTATCCCGAGGGCTTGCCCGCCGGCGCTCAGCTCACGCATTACGCGACGCAGTTCCGCAGCGTCGAAGCGGACGTGACCTACTACCGCGTCCCGGACGCGCGCCTGGTCAGCGGTTGGAACGCGAAGACGCCGGAGGGATTCGCGCTCTCGGCCAAGTTCCCGCGCAGCATCGTGCACGGCGGCGAAGAGGCGACTCCGGATCCTGAACGCGTGCTGCGCCTCGAACACGTCGGTGCTGACCTCGAGCGCTTTCTCGCCGCCATGAGCTTGCTCGGCGACAAGTGCGGACCTCTGGTGTTGCAGTTCCCGTACTTCAACCAGCGTGTGTTCAAGAGCATCGATCCGTTCCTCGAACGCCTCGACGAATTCTTGGCGCAGTTACCGGACCGCTTTCGCTACGGGGTCGAGATCCGCAACAAGAATTGGATCGAAGAGCCGCTGCTCGCGCTGCTACGGCGCCACCGCACGGCACTCGTGCTGGTCGACATCGCCTACATGCCGCATCCGGCCGATCTCGCGAAGCAACACGATCTGTTCACGACCGATTTCACGTATGCGCGTCTGATCGGCGACCGCAAGGCCATCGACGCGTTGACCGAACGATTCGACAAACTCGTGGTCGATCAAAGTCCGCGCCTCGCAAAGTGGGCGGAGCTTCTGCGCGACGCGACGAATCGCCTGCCGCGCACCTTTGCCTACGCGAACAACCATTACGCAGGCTACGCGCCGGAGACGATCAGGGACCTGGCCGCGCGCATTCGCGCCGAATAGTCTAAAAGGGCCGCGCTCCTTGCCGCGCGAATCGGCGCTTGGCGTAAGATCGAGGGCGACTTCGCCATGGGCGCCAAAAACCTTCCGATGAGCGCACTGCAGCGCGTGGACAAGCGGCTCGGTCCGCTGTTCTGCGCGCTGCTGCAACCGCTGCGCTGGGCGCGGCCGCTCTTGCGCCGTCGCGAAGCGCGCGTGCGGCGCGTGCTGCTGATCAAGTTCTGGGGGATCGGCAGTCTGCAACTGCTCACGCCGTCGGTCGTGCACCTGCGCCGTCGCTATCCCGACGCGGAACTCGTGCTGCTGACGTTGGCCGTGAATCGCTCGGCGGCCGAAGCGTTCGGGACCTTCGAGCGCGTGATCTCCTTCGATGTCGGCAACACCGGTTGGCCCGGTTTCGCCGCACGCGTGGCGCGACTCGTGCGCCAATTGCGCCGCGAGCGCTTCGATGTAGTCTTCGACTTCGAATTCTTCACGCGCTTCTCGGCCTTGATCTCGCTCTGCACCGGAGCGCGCGAATCGTTCGGCTTTGCTTCGCCGAGCGTCTGGCGCGGCGGCTTTCACACGCACGTCGTGCCCTTCAATCGCTACTGGCACGTCGCGCGCAACTTTCGCGCGCTGGCGGGCGGCGAGGACGGCGCGCAGGTCGCGGCCCGCGATCTTCTGCCCCACCGCTTCAGCGCTGCGGACGCCGCGCGCGTCGATGGGTTGCTGGAAGCGCACGGCATCGATTCGCGCGCAGCCTTCGCGGTGCTCAATCCGAACGCCGGCGAACTCAATTTCGAACGGCGCTGGCCGCAACCGTCCTTCGGCGAACTCGCGCGGCGATTGGAGCGCGAAGATCGGCTGCGCGTGGTCCTGATCGGATCGGCCGGCGAGCGTGCTTACACCGAGCGCGTCGTCGAGGCGGCGCGCGATCCCGAACTGGAAGGCCCGCTGAATCTCGCCGGCGATCTTTCGACCGCCGAGTTGTCCTCGCTGCTCTCGCGTTGCGCTGTGTTCGTGTCCAACGATTCCGGACCGATGCACCTGGCCGCGGCTCTAGGCACGCCGACCGTCGGACTCTTCGGTCCGGAAACACCCTTGATGTACGGCCCGCTCGGCTCGCGCGTGCGCGCGCTGTACCGCCCGCCGATCTGCTCGCCCTGCATCAACGTGCACGACAACAAGGTGGCCAGTTGCATCTGGGGCTTCCCGCAGTGCCTGGTCTCGCTCGCGGTCGAGGAAGTCCACGGGGCCGCGCAAGCCTTTCTGCGCGGCGAAGACCTGACGGTCTATTCGTTGGAGCCGATGGCGCGCGCGACGGCGCCCGCGCGCGAAGCAAATTCGGCGCAGCACAAGCACATCTGATGCGCGTCCTGCTGCTCAATCCGCCCGGGCGTCGCACGTACATTCGCGACTACTTCTGTTCGAAGACGACGAAGTCGAATTACCTTTTCCATCCGATCGATCTCGTCGTGCTGTCGGGCACGCTTGCCGCGCGGCACGAGCTTGGGGTGCTCGATTGCATGGCGGAGCAGCTGGATGTTCCAACCGCGCTGCAGCGCATTGCCGCCTTCGCGCCCGCCGTCGTCGTCTCGCTGGTCGGCTCGGTTTCGTGGGAAGAGGATCGCGCCTTCCTTGCGCAACTTGGCGCAACCGGACCGCGCGTGATCGCGATCGGCGATGTGCTGCAAGAAGACAGCGAGAAGCGCTTGGCGGAAGAGCCCTGGCTCGAAGCCGCACTGCACGTGTTCGCCAATCAGGACATCGTCCACTACCTCGACGGCAAACTCGAATCCGTTTGCGAGATGACGGTGCGCCGATCCAGCGGTGCGATCGAGCGCATTCGCGTGCACGGCAAACAACGCGGAACGTTCCGCGTGCCGCGGCCGCGACACGAATTGTTTCCTGAGCGCGGTTATCGTTTTTCCTTCGCTCGCAGTGCGCGCTTTGCGACTTTGCTCAGCGACTACGGCTGCCCCTACCCGTGCACGTTTTGCGTGATCGGCACGCTCGGTTTCCAGACGCGGCCGGTCGCGGACGTGCTCGACGAGATCGATCATCTGCGCGCGCGCGGCGTGCGCGAGTTGTTCTTCATGGACCAGACCTTCGGGGTCCAGCGCGAGCGTGCCTTCGAACTGTGCGGCGCGCTCGCTTCGCGCGGCGATCTTTCGTGGACTGCGTTCACGCGGCCCGACACGGCCGACGACGATTTGCTCGCCGCGATGAAGCGCGCGGGTTGCCACACGCTCATCCTCGGAGTCGAGAGCGCCGACGACGCGTTGCTGGCGTTGTACAAGAAGGGCTACGTAGCGGACGAAGTGCGCGCCGGATTCGCGCGCGTCAAAAAGCACGGGTTGCGCAGCGTGGGCACCTTCATCATCGGCCTGCCCGAGGAGAGCGAAGCGAGTCTCGAGCGCACGCTGGATCTGGCTTTCGAACTCGAACTGGATTTCCTGAGCTTGAACATGGCCGTGCCGCGCTTCGGCACACCGTTCCGCGCGCGCATGCTCGAACTCGGCCTCGCCCAGGCGAACGACCTGGTGATGGACCAAGGCGGCGAGAACGCATTCCTGCCGACGCACACGCTCGATCGCGGTGCGATAGAAGCGCTGAAGCGCCGCATGGTTCGCCGTTTTTATTTGCGGCCTTCGTACCTGTGGCGGCGCCTGCGTCAGGCGCGCAGCCTGCACGAGCTCTCGGCCCAGGCGCGCGAAGGTTTCGCGCTGCTTTCGCGCAATTTGTAGCGCGTCTCAGCGCTCGAGTTCGATGTGCTGCGACGCGCCGGGTGCGATCGTGATCTTCTGCGTGGCCCCGATGTTGACCCATTCGCCGCGCTGATCGGTCTGCTGGAACTGAGACACGCTGAGCTGATATTCGCCGGGCAAGATCGGCTCGTACTTCCTGGTCTGGAACGCCACGGGCTCCAGGTTTTGAGACAGATTGATGCGTCGATCGTCTCGCGCTCGCAGGGCCATGCGCAGCGGCGCCTGCAGGAGCGCGGGATCGAGTCGCAATCCGACTTCGAGCCCGCCTTGCACCGGCACCCGGAAATCCTGGTTCCCGTTGAGCGGCTCGATGTCCTGCCGATACTCGCGCGACCCGACGACTCCGACCGCCTTCATGCTCTCGCGCGGCAGGTTGGAAAAGTCCCATTCGTTGTCCGTACTGCGCCGGCCCTGGAAAGGCCGTTCGCCAGAAATTTCCAGGCGCAAGTTTTCGCCGCGCACAGGTGCGCCGCGCTCGTCGACGACGCGCAAGGTCAAGCGCAGTCCGCGTTCCATGCGAATGTCGGCGATCACTCCCGGCGGCGGGATTTGGAAATCGGCGATCGTCACCGGCGCGAAACCCGACTTGCGCACGCGCAAGGTGCCGACGGGATTGTTCAAACCGGAGAACGAAAAGCGCCCGTCCGCGTCGCTGCGCGTCGAGATATTGTTGTTGTTGCGGCCCTGCGCCATGCCGAATTCGATGTTCGCTTCGGCCAGCGCGAGCCCCGCTTCGTCGCGCACCACGCCGGAGAAAGCGAGCAGCGCATGCGCGACCTGGAGCGGAAGCGTGCGCCATTCTTCGGCTTCGAGCGTGATCGATTGATCCGCGACCACGCCGCCCATGGCGTCGCGCACGCTGACGCGAGTCGGCGTGCCGACCGGCAGATCGCTGAAGGTCGCCTTCCCTTGCCCATCGGTGCGCTGCTCGTTCGTGCGGCCTCTGCCGCGCCGATTCTGCGGCACCTGCCCGCTGACCTGCACGGAAACGTCCACAATCGGAACGTCGTCCGGCCCGCTCACGATCACGGTCAGGCGATTGGTGAGCGTCAACACGACATTCAAGGCGTCGCTGACCTCCTTGGGGACATCGACCCGTCCGTCGCGATAGCCGTCGAGCGAAACCGACAGTGGACGATTGACGCCCGGCGCATAGGCGATCGACGAGTGCCCGCTTTCGTCGGTCGGTTCGCTGCGTTCGCCGTCGAGTCGGCCGACCGCGCCGGCGAGCGGCTTGGCTAGTGCATCGACGACGGTGAATTGCCGCGTGCCACCGCGCTCGAGCACGAGTTCTCCGAAGTCGAAATTCTCGGGCAACTGCGCGCCGCTG
>JANMRV010000861.1:0-2158 GCA_031388685.1 Planctomycetota bacterium | reverse complement strand
GCCCTGGATCGTTCAGGCGCGCGAAGCGGACAAGGATCCGGTCTTCGTCATCTCGACCGCCGGAATCACCGTCGGCAGCGAGCCGCGGGTCGCGGCGGCAAAGGTCGCGTTGCTCAGCGCAGGCGCGCGCGCCGAGCGCCTAGAGCAACTCGCCGGCTGGGTGCGCGTCGAGACCGAACGCGGCGAGCGCGGCTGGGTGGCCGCCGACACGGTTTTCGCGCTGCGACGCTGAGCAGGCCCGCTGCCTGTGGACTTGTCTACAGCTGCGCCGGCGCCCATGCTGGCCCCATGGGGTTCAGCTCGGTCTTGGCGGCAATCGTTGCGCTCGCGCTCGTCGCGCTCTGCAGCTGCGCGCCGGCGCCAAACGGCCCGCCGGCCGGGGGCATCCTGGTCATCTCGATCGACGCGCTGCGCTACGACCATCTCGGCTCCAGCGGCTACGACCGGTCGACGTCTCCCGCGCTCGACGCGCTCGCGAAAGAAGGCGTCGTGTTTCGCCAGGCCTACAGCGCCGCAGCCTGGCAGGTTCCTGCGCACATGGCGCTGCTCTCGGCCGCGGATCCCAGGCTCGCGCGGCGCTATCTGCCGCCGGATGTCACGGTGGCGCAGGCGACGCAGTGGCATCTCCCCGACGAAGCACCGCATCCGGCGGCACAGTTTCTGAGCGAAGGTTTCAGCACGGCGCTGTTCTACGACCACGAAAACCTCGCGCCCGTGTACGGACTGCAGCGCGGATTCGCGCTCTACCAGGGCCCCGAACGCGAGGACGACGGAGACGCGTTGAAGCAAGGCTCCGAAGAGGTGTTTCGCCGCTTCGACAAGTGGTTGACCAGTATCCCGCGCGAACAAGGTTGGTTCGCCTACCTTGAAATAGCGGATCTCGAGCGCGTCTGGCGCGGGGACCATCCTCCCTGGGACACTCACTTTTCGCCGCGGCCGGAACTTTCGCGCGTGCCGCCGGTGGGCGACGCTCCACATTTGTATTTCGCCTTGCCGCGCAGTCGTTGGTCGAAGGGCATGCGCACGCTGGGAGAGTACGAGGCGCGTTACGACGGCGCGATCCTGCGTCTGGACCTCGCGTTCAAGAGACTGCGCTCGCACCTAGAACAGATTGGCCGCTTCCAGCACACCACCGTCGTCGTCGTCGGCGCCTACGGGATGAGCTTCGGCGAGAGCGGAATGCTGCTCGACAGCGGCACTTTCTCCGACTCGGATCTGCACGTGCCGTTGATCGTGCGGCCGGCCGAGAAGCTGAAACTGAACGCTGAGCCGATGTTGAAGGGCGCGACGAGCGACGCGCTCGTTTCGACCGTCGACGTGCTGCCGATGCTGCTCGAACTCGCCGGCTTGCCGCGCGACGAGAGTCTGGACGGCATGTCGTTCGCGAGCGCCTTGACGGGCGGAGCGGGCAGCGGCCGCGCTCTCGTCTACTCGAGTTGCGCGTACCAGGAAGGCTTTGCCGTGCTCGACGCACGCTATTGCTTCGAACGCAGCTGGCCCGCGCGCACACAGGATGCACGCCTGAGCGCCTCATGGTTCGGTGACAGCGAAAAGCGCGTCGACGTGGTGCGCGAAGTCCTGCACGATCGGACGAAACATCCGGGGCTGGGCCACGTGCTTTCGCGCATCGACGACCCCGAGATCGCCAAGCAGCTGGCGGACAAGGGCGAAAAGATCTGGGGCAAGGTCGAAGCGCGGCGCGCGAGGCTGCAGGGGTACAGTCCGGTTTTCACGCCGGCGAAAGCCGGTTCGCGCGACGCTCGATGAGGGTCCTGTTCGTCTCGCGCGGGTTTCCGCCGCATGGGCGCTGGGGCACCGAGGGCTACACGCTGCAGCTCGCGCGCGGCCTGGCTGGGGCCGGGCACACGGTCAGCGTGTTCCATCCAGACGTGCGCGACGACGGCGAAGCGTACTCGCTGTATGACGTGCAGAGCGGACCGTTCCAGGTGACGCGCGTGATCCTGCCGCGCGAACGATCCAAGCGTCTGGAGTCGAGCTACCAGGACGCCCGGCTCGAGGGCGCCTTCGAAAAGTTGCTGCTGCGCGCGCGGCCTGATGTCGTGCACTTCACCTATTTCCTGTGGACCTTGTCCGTGCGCATGCCGGCCATTGCCAAGCGGCTGGGCAGCGCCTGCGTGCTGACCGCGACCGATTTCGG
>JANMRV010000842.1:0-1047 GCA_031388685.1 Planctomycetota bacterium | reverse complement strand
CAGTTCGGTATCGTCGTTCATTCACGACAGGTTACACATGCCGTCGACCGAGCTCCGCGCGCCCCTCGGGCGCTACGCTCGGCCGTCGGACGATCCTGCGAATTCGTCGGGATACCCACACGAATTCCTGAAGCCCCAATTTGCAGGGTGGACTGAATCTGATTCAGGGATGTGGCTCGGGAGCGAGGCCGTGGCGAGAAAGGCCCCCTGAGCCAGCGCATTTCAGACTACCCCCCCCCTTCTGTGTCAAGGCCCTCATCTGTGGTTTCCGACCGACGTTGCACCCATACGCATCACCCCGACTCTCTATCTACCGTTAGACTCAATGAATTGCTCGCATCGCGAGGCCACAGATCACGCATGCTCGCTCAGGGTTCTTGGATGCTCGACCCACAAGTCGGGTTCGACGCCGTTGAAGGAACGACGTGGAAAAGGCCCCCACAGGACAGCGGCCGTGCGCGTGCCCGCGGCTTTGCCGCAGTTCATGTCGTGCGGAGAATCGCCAACCATGATCGCATCGCCGGCAGCGAGACCGAGACGGCCAAGCGCGACTAGCGCTGGCTCGGCTGCAGGTTTCGGATCGCGCACGTCGTCGCAACCGATCACGACTTCGATCAAGCCCGAATAACCCGCGCAATTCAAGCCGCGCTCGGCGCCTGCGCGCATCTTGCTGGTCACGATTCCCAGCCGCACGCCGCGACGATGCAAACTGCACACGGCTTCGAGCGCGCCGTCGTAGGGCTTGACCATGCTGTCATGGTGCGTGTTGTTGTGCTCGCGGTAGGTCGCGATCATGCGCTGCACGAGCGTCGGATCGTCGGTCCATTGCTCGAATTGCCAGCGCAGCGGCCGGCCGAGTCCGCCGAGCCATTCCTCGCGATCGAAGACGCGCGCGGTGTGAGCCCGGTGCTCCGCGCCGGCCATCAGTACGGCCTTGATCACTTCCGGCAGCGTCGCGTGCGGATTGTTCGCGATGTTCGGATTCGTGCGCGCGGTTTCGACGAGCAACGCTGCCGCGCCGGAAACGAGCGGCGTGGCGAGACTGGT
>JANMRV010000840.1:0-5135 GCA_031388685.1 Planctomycetota bacterium | reverse complement strand
GCCGCGCGGGCCCGCGTCGACTTCGAGTTGAACCCTTCCTGACCGACCGATCTCGAGTCGAAACCTTCCGTCCACGCTCGATCGGGCCAGATCGAGTTCGCGGCGCTCGGACTGGCGTGCGTAGTCGAGCATGTTGAAGCCCTGATCGCCGAAGACGACCGCAGCCACCGAGGCGCCCGCAACGAAAGCTCCTTGCGCGTCCCGAACTTCGCCGGTGATCGCCGACCCTGCGCCCAGCAAGGGTTGGCCCGTAGTCGCGCCGGCCTTTTCCGCCGCGACCGCCATGCGCGAGTCGGGTGCGCGGTCGGCCAGCGCCTCGTCTGCATCCTGCGTTGGCGGTGCCTGAAGCAAGGACTCCTCGGGCGTGGCGCGTTGGACGGCGGTCGAAGGCCCGTCTTCGGCTCGCCGACTCCAAAGCGTCAGTCCCAGCACAGCGCAGACGGCCACGGCGGCAAGTTTCAGATAGGTACCCATAGCGAGTCCTCCCAATGAAGTCGGAACCAGCAATGGAGTTGGGGCGCCTCCCTTGACGAGCGGTAGCGCGAGCGCGCGCCACGCGCCACGCGATCCGTGATCGCGATCCATGCGCGCGCGCAGCTTCGCGAGGCCGCGCGAGATGCGCTGGCGCGCGTTGTCGTGGCTGATGCCGAGCCGCTCTGCAACTTGTACGGCCGAAAGCCCATCGAAGTAGCGCAGCACGATTGCACTGCGGAGCGGTTCATCGAGCGCGAGCAAGGCCTCGGCGAGTTCGCGCTGCAACTCGACGCGCGCGGCGATGGCTTCGGCCGAAGGTGCAAGCTCCGCTTCACCTGCGCTCGAGCGTTCGTGTTGCGCGCGCAAGTTGGCGTCGCGGCGCTCGCGGCGCGAAAAGTTGCGCAGCTCCACCTTGAGCCAGGCACGCAACTCGTTCGCGCTCGACTGGGGCGCGCGGCGCAGTGCGGCGAGCCAGGTGTCCTGTACGAGATCGTCGGTCGCCTGCGAATCGCGCACCAAGCCAGAGGCAAGTCGCTTCAGCCAGTCGGATTGTGCGAGCAGCTGCTCTACGTCGCGCGGGGAACTTTGCTCTTCACTCACGGGAGACGATCATCCTCCAGAACGGCAAGTGTGACAGAGGATTGCGTTTTCGCAGGCAGGGCGTTTCTCGTGCGCTCCCGCGTCGCCTCTGCCCTGAGCGAGCTGCCCCGCGCCTCGTGGCGGTCTCCAGCGATCGCGGAGGGAAGTGCCAGGTGCGCACGTTCAGGCGCGCGGCCTTGCCGCAAGCCTTGCCTGAAGCCTGGCGGCCGGGTTACGGTTGCGCTGAAGTACCGGACCCGATCGATCATTGCTTGCCGCTCAATCAAGGAGATTCACATGGCTTGTGCGCCGTTCAAGATGACTGTGAAGGATGCCAAGGCCGCGCTGGCCAAAGTCAAGAAGGGCATCGCCGAAAAGAAAGGCAACTTCAGCGGTGACGATGCGAAAGGCAACTTCGGTTTCAGCGGCAACCATTGGGCCGCGGGTTCGTACAAGATTCAGGGCAGCTATTCGGTCAGCGGCACGACGATCACCGTGACCAACAGCATCACAGCCGAGAATCCAAACCTCGTGACCTGCGCCAAGGTCGAGGAAGAGATGCGTTCCTGGCTCGCGTAGCGCGCCGCGAGGATTTTCCATGACCACCATCGAAGAAGAGAACTACCGCAAGGGCGTCGAGAAGGCGATCGAACGCTGGAAGGCGAAAATCACGGTCATAGGCGGCAAGGCCAAGAAGCCGCGCGAGGAACTGAAGAAGCTGCGGGCGATCAGCGCTCCGACGGCCGACGACAAGAAGAAGATCGCCGCGTTCGAGGCCGAGTTGGACAAGCTCACCAAGGATGTCGATACGGCGAGCACCGAGCTCAAGCTCGACGTGATGTTGCTCGGCCCGCTCAACGTGCCGAAGAAGACGCCGAAGGGCGAACTCGACAAGCTGCCGAAGTGGATGAAGGAACTGATCAAGGCCAAGGGCATTCCGCTCGGGAACGGCGTCGTGATCACGCCGGAAGTCGAATTCGATTGGAAGACCTTCAAGCCCAAGTACATCGGCGTCAAGCTGAAGTGGTAGGCACCACCTGACAGCGCGGCCGCCGGAATGGCCGGCGCGGCACGTGCGGGACGGACGAGGACGAACCGGCCGGGAAATCAGCCCAGGCTCAGCGCCTGTCGCCTGCTTTCAGGCGCGCGAGTTCGACTTCGCCCAGTGGCGCGGCGTGTCGGACGCGCAGGCTGGCAGCCCATTCGCGATGGAAATCGCGCTGCACGGCTCGATGGATGGCGGCTGTGATCGTGAGCGCCAGCACGGCGCCGATCGACGCGAGCAACATGTCCTTGTGGGCATCCCACACGTCGCCCTGGGTGCCGAGGTAGGCCATTCCAAGTTCACCACCGAAGAACTCCGCCGCCGCCCATTCGACAAGCTCGTAGAGCATCGAGGTCGACATGATCACGTCGAGCGGGAAAAAATAACCCCAAAAGCCGCGCACGTCGGCGACGCGCACGACGAGTTCGCGGATCGGATAGGCGATCAATAGGCCGTAGCTGAAATGGATCAGCCGGTCGAAATGGTTGCGCTCGAAGCCGAGCAGGGCGTTCAACGTCCCGCCGGTCAGGCTCTTCCACCAGGCGTCGTAGGGGACCAGCGCATAGGTGTAGTGCGAACCGACTTCGTGCAGCACGAGGAAGATGAAGATCGTCGTGTACGAGACCTTGGAGAGCGGGAAGCGCTTGAAGGTCGCGATCAGCGCGCCGACACCGACCACGACCAGCGCATTTTCGAGCGCCCAGTCCTTGCGATCGTTGGGATGGAAGGCCAGCGCCACAGCCTCGATCGCGAGCAGCGTGAGCAGGATCAGCGGGTAGCGCTTCGACGGGGGCTTCGCCATGTGCCCAGGCTACAGCCCGGTTCGCGGCAATGCGCTAGTTGCGCTCCAGCGTCCACGCGAAGTCGAGAATTTGCGTGCGCCCGAATTCGACCCACGCTTCGATTGGCCGCCGTGCGTGGCGGAAATCGTTGAATTCAACGCCTGGGATGGCAATTCGCTTGCCGTCGAGGTCGATCGCAATGCGCGGCGGATGGCAGAGCAGGGTCACTTCGTTCCCTTTCAGGCCAAGCTCGCGAAGGGGAACGGTCAACTCCCATCCGCGGCCGAGCAGACGAATGCTCTCGAGTGGCGAGTCGGGCAACGGCTCAAAGCCATCGTGCGAGTAGAACAAGCTCAGATCCAAGCCACTGTTCTGGTCGAGGCTGAGACCCGTCATGCGCGTGTCGCTGTTCGTGAGTCGCCCGTCACCCGCGGGCAAGAACTTGTCGAGCGCCTTGGGATCGAAGGGAACCCAGCGCGATCTGCCCAACTCCCGCAGTCGGAAGTTCCGCCAGCGCATCTTCGTGTCCTTGCCGGAGTGAACCTGCAGTCCGAAGGCGCCTTCGAAATCCTTCGCGTCCAGGTAATCCGCCGTCGGAACATCATTGACCCAGGCCCGGATCCACGGACCGATGCATTCGATGCGATAGCGATTCCACTCGCCATTCTTGAACGCCGCGCGGCCGTGCGCATTGTCGGAAAGATCGTCGAGCCAGCCGCGGCGCGCTTCGTCGTAGAGACCGCCGGACCATGCGCGCGCCGAGGGATCGATCTCGATCTGATAGCCGAAAAGACGCTGCTTGTCGTTCTCGTGGCTGCGCACCTGGATGCCGGAATTGCCCGGTTGATCGTTCTTGAGTTCGACTTCTAAGATGAAATCGCCAAATTCCTTCGCCGTGCGCAGGAAACTCTGCGATCCGCCGCCGACCTCACCGATGAGTTCGCCGTTCTCGACTGTGTACTTCGCGTCGCCCAGCGTGCGCCAGCCGTTCAACGACTTGCCGTCGAAGATCTCGACTTGCTTTCCGGTTTCTTTTGCGCGGTCGCGCAAGTGAAGCGCACGCAATTCGAGAATCGTGTCGCCGGGCCTCAGTGCGATGTGCCAGCCCGGCTTGGTCTGCGCCGGCGTCAACTCGAAGGGCCCGGCGCGAAACGAAGGCTGATCGCTGTTAGCCGCGCGATCGATCCGGATCTCGCCGAGCAGCGCCAGCGCGCTGTTGTCGCGATGCATGACCACGCGACCGGACAACCAAGGGCTTGTCGCCGTGGGCGACTCGCGCCACTCGAAATCGATTTCGAATTCGGCGAGCACGTCGCTCCAAACGAGATATGTCTTTGCCGCTGCTGCGCGCCGCAGGATCTGTCGATCGAAGCTCCAGCCGTCCGCGGGCTTCTCCCACGCTGCACGGCTTGATTCATCGCTCATCGAGATCCAGCCGCTGGATCGTTCGAGGTCGCTCAAGTCGCTGAGCTGCGCGACCTGCGTGTGTGGGACGAGCGCCAAGAGTGCTGCGATCGCGAGTGAATTCACGGCCGCATGCTACTCGTCCGGGCCGCAAAACGAAGCGGGCCGCCCACAGGGAGCGGCCCGCGAAGAAATCGGAACTCAGGCCGGTTCAAGGCAGCATCGTGAACTCGAGCGCGTTCGACAGCCCGACGTTGTTCGGAGCCGCGAACCCCGGATCGCGCGAGTAATACTGCGCATCGACCAGCGTGCCCGCCGGCAGGTGCGGCCCGCCGCCGCTCACGTTCCAGGCGTTGAAGTCGAAGGAGTACACACCCGTGCAGTTGGCACCACCCAGCGTCCCGCCCGAGTTCTGCGGGGGAGTGCGCAGGATCGGCGTCGCCAGGCACAGCGTGCCGCCGAAGAAGGGAGTGCTCGCCCGTCCATTCGTGCCGTACAGCAAGAGTCCCTGCTTGCGATTGAGCACGTTGGTGCCCTGGATGAAGAAGCCTGCCCCAGACGTCGCGCTCGGGAAACCGAGCGAGCCGATCTGCGGCGTGCAGCCGACCGAGTTGAGCTTCGCCGCGCAGTACGCGATCGGCGGAGCGCCCGATCCATCCGCGCGCAACATGAAGACGCCGTGGATGCCCGCTCCGAGAATCTCGATGTGGTTGTAGAAGCTCGACGACAACTGACTCGGATCGAAATAGCCCGGCGCGTCCGTGGCGAAATAGGCGCGGTGGGTGAAGGGCGTGTCGTAGTCCAAGAGCGAGATCGTCCGAACGATCCATCCGTCGTCAGGTAGGCGCCCA
>JANMRV010000832.1:0-4090 GCA_031388685.1 Planctomycetota bacterium | reverse complement strand
CTGCACGCAGACCATGGTCATGGCCTCGCACTGCGTCGGGTTCACCTTGCCGGGCATGATCGAGGAACCCGGTTCGTTTTCAGGCAGCCGCAATTCGCCGAGTCCGCAGCGCGGGCCCGAACCCAGCCAACGCACGTCGTTGGCGATCTTCATCAGCGCCACGGCGCTGACGCGCAGCGTGCCGTGCAGGAAGACCAAGGCGTCGTGGGCCGCAAGACCTGAAAACTTGTTCGGCGCGCTCTTGAAGGGCAGCCCGCTCTCGGCGGCGACCTGTTTCGCAGCAAGTTTCGCGTACTTCGGATGCGTGTTGAGCCCGGTGCCGACCGCCGTGCCGCCGAGCGCGAGCTCGTACAACGCAGGCAGCGTGGAGCGAATCGCGCGCGAGGCATCGCGCAACTGTTGCACGTAGCCGGAAAATTCCTGGCCCACGGTCAACGGCGTCGCGTCCTGCAGGTGCGTGCGGCCGATCTTGACCACCTTCTTCCAGGCCTTGCTCTTTTTCTCGAGCGCGAGTGCAAGCGCTTCGAGCGCCGGCAGCAATCGATGCACGGTCTCTTCGGCCGCGGCGACGTGCATCACCGTCGGAAACGTGTCGTTCGACGACTGCGAGCGATTGACGTGATCGTTGGGATGGATCGGAGACTTCGAGCCGAGTTCGCCGCCGAGCATCTGGATCGCGCGATTCGAGATCACCTCGTTCGCGTTCATGTTCGTCTGCGTGCCCGAGCCCGTCTGCCAAACGACCAGCGGAAAGTGCGCGTCCCATTTGCCCTCGGTCACTTCGTCGGCGGCGGCGAGCAGCGCCTTTTGCTGCTGCTTGGAGAGCTTTGCGAGCTCGCCTAGTTCGATGTTGGCCAGCGCGGCAGCTTTCTTGACCAATCCCAGCGCGCGGATCAGTGGCCGCGTAAACGTGTGGCCGCCGATCTTGAAGTTCTCGCGGCTACGCTGTGTTTGCGCGCCCCACAGGGCGTCCGCGGGAACCTGGATCGAGCCGAAGGAATCGCTCTCGGTGCGGGTGCTCATCGTCGTGGAAAAATCAGAGCAAGGCCAAGTTGCGCAACAAGTCGAGGTCCTTCTGGATCGCGCCGGCGGTCTTGTTCATCAGGATGCGCGATTGAGTGTCGAGCGGGATCTCGACGATCTTCTCGACGCCCGACTTGCCGAGGATGGCGGGCACGCCCATGTAGATGCCTTCGAAGCCATACTGACCGTTCATGAAACAAGCGCACGGCAGCATGCGCCGTTCGTCGTTCAGGATCGACTTGGCCATCGCGACCGAGGCGGCGGCGGGCGCGTAGAACGCGCTGCCGGTCTTGAGCAGGTTGACGATCTCCGCTCCGCCGTTGCGCGTGCGGTCCGCCATCGCGTCGATCTTTGCCTTGTCGACGAGGTGCGGCAGCGTGACGCCGTTGACCGTGCAGAACTGGATCATCGGCACCATCGAGTCGCCGTGCGCGCCGAGCACCATGGCATCGACGTCCGCGACATTGGCGCCGGTGGCTTCGGCGATGAACCAGGAGAAGCGCGCGGAGTCGAGCACACCGGCCATGCCGATGACCTGCTTGGCCGAAAAGCCCGTCTTCGCGCGCATCAGATGCACCATCGTGTCCAACGGATTCGTGACCACGATCACGAAGGACTCCGGCGACCCGTCGCGCACGTAGCCTGCGACCTGATTGATGATCTTCCCGTTGACCTCGAGCAGATCCGAGCGGCTCATGCCCGGCTTGCGCGGCAGACCGGCGGTCACGATGAACAAATCCGATCCATAGGTCGCCTTGGGATCGGCCGTGCCGACGATGCGCGTGCCGATGCCCTCGATGGCCGCCATCTGGTTCAGGTCGAGGGCGATGCCCTTCGCGCGACCTTCGTTGACGTCGATGACGATGACCTCGCCGGCGAGGTTTTTCTGGGCACACAACTGGGCCGCCGTCATGCCGACATAGCCGGCGCCGACGACCGTGATCTTGCGTTGAGCGATGGAAGACATGGGGCGCAGACGTTACTCGCCCGGACGCGGGCTGGGAAGCCTTGGCCGACAGGTCCCCCGCCGCCGGCCGCGCGAGCACAGCCCGGGCTGCGCTTCGGCGCCGGATGCGCAGGCGCAGGGCGATCCGGCGGCCTTCGGGACCGATCGAGTCCTGCAGCAAGTCGGCGCCCGACGGATCCGAATAGCTCACGTCGAAAGGTTTGTAGCAACCGAGTTCGAGATCCATGCCGGCGCGAAAGTTGGGCGCGCGCCGCGAGAGATTCGTGAGCACGTAGCCGGCGACTTCCTTGCGACGCGAGCAGCTCAGCGAGTGCCCAGTATTGCCGCACGCGGATCGGCACACCCGTGAGGATCAAGACCGAGCAGGGCGCGTCGAGCGTGATCTGTTCGCGCTTTGGGCGCGCCATGGACTTGGCGCACGTCGATCGACCTCAGTTGCTCGATATCGAGTAGCGAGATGTCTTGCGTCGAACCGGAATCCGCCGGGCTCCGCTCCGCCCGACAACGCCCTCGACTACTGTGCTGCGCCCTCGTCCTGCGCTTTCTTCCACCAGTCCTGCCAGGCTTTGACCCGCTTGGCGCGCTCGACCGGATCCGAGTGTGCGTCGAAGGGCAGGCTCTTCTTCGAGACGCTGCACAACGCGAGGTACGCGACCTCGCGCACCGTGTATTCCTGATCGCCCAGCGCCTCGATCAGGGCGCCACTGGATTTGGACGAACCGAGATCGCCGAGAACGCGCGCGGCCGCCATGCGCACGAAAATGTCGATGTCTTTCAAGCGCGGCACGATGTACTCGGCAACGGCCGGATCGCGCGTTTCGCCAAGGCCTTGCACCGCGACCCAGCGATCACCGCTGTTCGCACTTTCCAGTTGCTGAACGAGGCCCATCCAGGGCGGCGTTCCGACCGGCGTCGCAGGCGACGGGCGTGCCGCGCCTTCGGCCGGCCCGGGGCGCTTCTCCAATTCCATTTTCAACTCGGCCAGCGCGACCTCGATCGCATTCGCGCGGGTCTCGAGCGTGACGAGCTTCTGCGCACCTGAGTTCAACTCTTCGTCGTGGCGCTGCAGACTCGGCGCGACGCCCTGCAAACTTTCGATCGACGCGCGCAGTTCCCCCAGCGAAGTCTGTGACAGCTTGTGCTTGCCCTGGATTTCATCGAAGCGGATCTCGAGTGCTTTGCGGTCGTCGTCAGCGCGGCTGTCGAGGCGGCCTTGCAGAAAAAGCAGCTCCGCTTTCAATTCAGTCGAGCGTGCCCCGGCGCGCTTGTCCGCGGACTCCTGCTCTTGCTGGATCGAGTCCAGCCGCTTTTGCAGGTCCGTGCTGACCCGCTCCGAGCGTTCCATCAGCCAGTAGAAGGAGCAGGCAGTCAGCGCGATGGAAAACAGGCCGAGGGCGACCCCAGCGCCGGAGCGCTGGCCGGGCTGGGCGCTCGCATGCGAGTGAGCCGGCTGCGGTTGGCCCGGCATGAAGTTCGCATCCTGCGCGACTGCAGCAGAAGGCAGGGGCGTCAGCGTCGCTTGCGGCGGCACAGTTGGGCTGGAAGGCGGCAACGTCGGTCCTCCGAACGGATTTGAATCGGAGGAATCCTCGCGCTGGGTCATCAACTGGTCGCACTTGAGGCAGACGACGCGCCCCTTGCGCATGAAAGCCCGTCCAGCGTCCAGCTCGGACTGCGGCACCGATTCGTTGCACAGATCACAGAAGAGGATCTTCATGGTTTTCCTGAGGGGGTCGCGCAAGAGCGGGAACTCGACTGCCGAGGATCACTAGCGAGGGTGGCGGCGGAGTCTCTCTATATACTGGAACGATCGTCGGCGACCGGCTCCGCAACGCTAGCAATAGCCGGACCCCAAGTCGCAGATGGCCACAGACTTCCATTCCATGGACCAGATCCGTTGACCGAAAAAGCGCTCGAAATTTCAGAGGCCCTGAAAACCCGCCTCGATCGCCTGGGCCTCGAGTTCCTTGCTGAGGTACTGGGGATCGAGGCCCGCGAACGGCCCTCGAACGCGGAGGCCTTGGCCTCCCTGGGAATGGTACTGACGAAACTGGGCCGTTACGGGGAGGGCCTGGCGGTCGATCGGCGGCTGGTCGAACT
>JANMRV010000827.1:0-12498 GCA_031388685.1 Planctomycetota bacterium | reverse complement strand
GTCGACGCGGTCGAGCAACTTTCCGCCGCCCTTTCCGAGCAGGCCGACGGTCTTGATGCCGCGCGCTTTGGCGACCTCGCAGGCGCGCAGGATGTTGGGCGAGTTGCCGCTGGTCGAGATGGCGACCAAGAGATCGCCGGGTTTGCCGAGCGCTTCGACCTGCCGCGCGAAGACTTCGTCGAAGCCAAAGTCGTTTGCGATGCAAGTCAACTGGCTCGGATCGGCGAAGGCGACGGCCGCGAGCGCCTTGCGGTTGGCACGGAAACGGCCGGTCCATTCCTCGGCGAAGTGCATCGCGTCGCACATGCTGCCGCCGTTCCCGCACGACATCAGCAAGCCCCCGCGTTCGAGCGTGGCGGCGGCCGCCTCTGCGAATTGGTGCACACCGGCCAGGCCGGGAGGTGTGTCGAGGAACGCGCGCAAAGTCAAAAGGGCCTCGTCGAACGAGCCACGGATCGGATCTGAAGCAGTCATGGTCGGATTCTCAGGCTGTGGGGGGCCGCTCACAAGTGCGGGATGCCATTGAAGGCGCTTGTGCAATCAATCGATCCAGTTCCTCTCGCAGGCGCGGCAGGATCTCGTCGTACTTGTAGGCGCCAAGATCGGCTTCGCCGCGCTTGAGGTTGACGTAGTTCGGCCCGCACCACAGACCTAGGTCCGCGTCGTCCGTTTCGCCCGGACCGTTCACGCGACAGCCCATGATCGCGATCGTCAGATCGTGTTCCTTGGCGTAGGCGGTCAGGCTGCGCACGTCCTGGGCGAGTTCGATGAACTTCTCGTTCTCCACGCGCGAGCACGACGGGCAGGCGATGATGTTCAGACCGTGAAAGAAATTCGGCGGCACCGAGCGGAAGCGGCCGTGCTCGATGTCGTCGATCAACTCGCGGCCCACGGCGATTTCGCGGCCCTTGTCATCGAAGGGCAGCGTCAGCGAAACGCGCAATGTGTCGCCGATTCCGCGCGTCAACAGTTGCTCGAACGCGATGCGTGTCTTGATGATGCCTTCAGGCGGCATGCCCGCTTCGGTGACGCCGAGGTGAATCGGCACGTCAGGCCGCGCGGCGGCAAAACGTACGTTGGCGTCGATGACCAGCCGCGGATCGGAGTCTTTGATCGAGACCAGGTAGTCGCGGAAACCGAGCTCGTCGACCAGCTCGCAGTGCTCGATGGCGCACTGTGCGATCGCGCCGACGTCGTCCTCGGGGAAGCGCTGTTTGTACTCGGGCGCGATCGAGCCCGCGTTGACGCCGATGCGCAGCGCGAGTCCGTGCTGCTTGGCGATCCCGACCAGGAAGGCGACCTTTTCGCGCGTCGTCTTGTGCTTCTCGTGATGGTGCAGGTGGCCGGGGTTGTAGCGCAGCTTGTCGACGAAGGGCGCGACTTTCTCCGCGAGCCGATAGTTCTCCTGCAGATCGACGGAAAGTCGCGCACTGGTTTGCTTGCGGATCTGAGCCAGCGCCTCGACGTCGGCTACGCTGTCGACGGCGATGCGGATCAGGTCGGCCCCGGCCGCTTCCAGGATCCTGACCTGTCGCAGGGTGGCCGGAATGTCCTGGGTGCGTGTCGCGGCCATGCTCTGGACCACGATCGGTGCGCCGCCGCCGATCGGCAGGCCTCGGACCGAGATCGTGCGCGTTTTCCGCGGGGGAATCATAGGTCGAGCATCGTAGTCCCAGCTTCGCCTCGGATCCTCACCCCCGCGAGCGGCCACGACCGGTTTCCCGCGCTTTTCATGCCCCACCCGCGCAGGAAACTGCGGACTAGGGCCCCGGAGTCGTCGTCGACTCAAGCGTGCACTGGGCTCCATCCCCCTCGCGAGCCCGTGCACGCTCGACCGACTCCTGGGATTCGTCCCAGAGAGCCCCACCCGGACCTGAGGCCGGGTGGGGCGCTTTTTACGGAGCCAGGCACCACTCCAAACTGTTGCGGCGGCGCAACGGCGCTGTGTGAGGTACGGCCGCGTCGAGCTGGACCGGCAACAGCGCTCTGGGAGCTACTGCGGCAACAGTTCGGAGTGGAGCCAGGCTCCCGTCGCCAGGCACCATTCCAACCTGTTGCTGCGGAGAAACGGCTCTGAAGCGCCAGCAGTTCGGACCGGTGCCAGGCTCTTCGCCACTCTCCGGGTTGTTGTGGAGACGGGGCGACGGGTGGCTGCGTGGTAGGGCCGCAGATCGGCATGATGTTGGCGTGAAGGCAAGCGTTGCGATTGTTGGCGGGGGAGTGATGGGAGCGCGAACTGCGTGGGCGTGTGCGAAGCGCGTCGATGCTGGGGAGCCTGCGGTGATGCTGCTCGAGCGCCGTGCTCTCGCTGCCGGTTCGTCGGGTCGTTCCGGTGCGGTGCTGCGACAGCACTACTCGAGTCCGATCGTGGCGGCGATGGCGCGCGACTCGTTGGCCGAGTACTCGACACTCGAAGAGCGCACCGGGTACGCGATTGGCTTCCAAGCCTGCGGCGTCTTGACGATTGCCGGGCCGCGCACGCCCCAGATGATGGAGCGCGTGCGCGCCAACGTCGCGATGCAGCGCTCGATCGGCATTGACACGCGCATCGTCGACGCGCGCGAGATGCGCAGGCTTGTTTCGGGGATCGAGGTTGATGATCGCGCGATAGCTGCGTACGAGCCCGGCGGAGGATTCTGCGATCCCGTGCGCGCGGTGAATGCTTTCGCGGAGCTGGCGCGCGAGCGCGGAGCAGTCGCGCACGTCGGCTGCGAAGTCCGCGGCGTGATCGTCGAGCGCGACCGCGTTGTCGGATTGGAAACGGACCTGGGCCGTGTCGAAGCTTCGGCGGTGGTGCTTGCGGCTGGTCCCTGGACTTCGCGATTGTTGATGAGACTCGGCTTGGATCTGCCGCTCGAAGTCGTGCGCCCGGAGCAGCATTTTCTGGACAGTGCCGGGGAATTCTCCAGTCCGACAGCCGCGCACCCCGTGCTGCTCGATCTCGAGCTTGGCTACTACACGCGCTGCGAACCCGCGCGCGCGCGCACGCGCGTCGGCGCGCTGGAACATACGGCCGACAAGCGAATCGAGGACCCCGACAAGCTCGACGAAGTCGTCGGGCCGGAGTTCATGCGCTGGGCCCGCGCGAAACTGGAAGAGCGCATGCCGCTCTATCGCTCGCGCGCCGATCAGGCGCCGCAAGCCGCGTGGTACACGCTGACGCCGGATTCACAACCGATCCTTGGCAAACTTGCAGGCGTCGAGAATCTGTTCATCGCCGCGGGTTTCAGCGGCCACGGCTTCAAGCTCGCGCCCTCGGTGGGCGAAGGTCTCGCGCAACTGGTCTTCGGCGAGAAACTGACCGCCTTCGACGCCGCCTTCTTCTCCGCCGACCGTTTCCGTGGCGGCCGCGGCAGCGATCCTACGGCGTTTGGGTTGTAGCTGGAGCGATCGTCCCTCGTTCGGCCCAAACGATCAGGGCCGGCGGCCGAGGAGATTCCTCAGCCGCCGGCCCCTTGCGATCACTTCGTGGTGCGCGTGAAGCCGCGCTCCACGCGTTCAGCAGATCAAGGCCCGACCGTGAATTCGAGCGCGTTGGACAGCGTCGTGTTGTTCGGCGCTCCGAAGCCGTTGTCGCGGCCCCAGCACTGTGCGTCGACTACGGTGCCTGCAACGGTCAGATAGGCCGCCGGCGTTCCGCCGAGTGCGCCGACCGCAAAGGCGTTGAAGTCGAGGAGGTACGCGCCCGAGCAGTCGTTCGGCGGAGCATTGCCACCGGAGTTCATCGGAACCGCGCGCTTGAGTGGAGTGTTGATGCAACGCAGCCCACCTTGGAACGGCACCGCGGCTTGGCCTGTATTCGAATAGAGATACAAGCCGGGCTTGTTATTGATCACCGCGAGCGTCGAGAGCGTGAATCCGGATCCGGCTGTGGCACTCGAAGAGCCTGCGAAGCCGATCGTCGGGACGCAGCCCAGCGAGTTCGTCTTTGCCGTGCAATACACCGTCGGGGCCCCGGTCAAGAAATCCAACTGAATGCCGTTTTCGCTTGCGAATTGCGAGACCACTGCGAAGTTGATCGTCATCGAGCCGCCCGTGACGGTGATGCGGTGCTTGGCGTACTGCTGGCCCTGGATGTACACGCCTGTGAAATCGAAGCCACCGACGCTTTGGATCGGATCGATCGAGCCGGGCACATCGACGCTCGTTATGTAGGAGAGAGGTAGATCCGGCGCCCAGGCGTAGGAGTACACGTCGTAGTCGCCGTTCTGCAACGGGCTGATGGTGAGGATCATGGCCCCGTCGTGGCAACCGTCGAGCAGGAGTTCGTCGTCGCCACTGGTAAAGCCGTTGTTGGAACCGAACGCCCATCCCGCGGTAGTGTTGGACGTGATGGTGGTCGCGATCGCCGCGCCCGCGGCGTTGACGAGTGGACCGGAGGATCCACCAATCATGTGGTTCCAGGTGCCGGATTGCGCGGCACCAGCTCCGAGTGCATTCGACGGCTGCGCGTTGAACGAGCTGAAGTCGACGTTGATGTTCTGCGCATCAGCGTTCGAGGCGAGCAGCAGGGCACATGCCGCGACTGCACTAGCGGTGAACTTTGTGAACACGAGTTTTCTCCTGAAGTGTGGTGTGGGGATTCATCCCGTCTCCGCCCCGCGGAACTGCCGTCGCCATCGAAATGGAGGTGGGGGAGTTGGGCAATTGTTCATTCAGCGTAAGGCAGACGGCAGATTCCGTGAAGGGGGGTGTACGGAGCCCGCCTCGCCTTTGCCGCTTTCGCCCCCCCTCACGCGCCCACGCACGAGGGTCGGTCCCTGAGCGAGAAGTTCCGCAGTCCAGGAAAGGACCCAGTGGGGCCGAACGGCGAGCCAGATCAACCGTCACGATTGGGGCAACCCGCGCCCGGCCCGCTCCCGTGGAGGTCGCCTACGCGCTCTTCGAAACAGCCGTTATCCGCACGCCGTAGCTCTGGTCAATGGTCACGATCTCGCCGCGGGCGACGATCTTGCCGTTGACCAGGATGTCGACCGGCTCGTGGGATTCGCGGTCCAGTTGGATCAACGAGCCCGGGGCGAGCTGCACCAGGTCGGCCAGCGTCATGCGCGCGCGACCGACCTCGACGGTGACACGCACGGCGACGTCGAGCAGTTGCGCGAGACCGAGGGGGCTGCCCTGGGCCTTGTCCGCACCGAGCTCTTCGAGTTCGGTCTTGGAGACGTTCACCCGCTCGGGCGTGGTTGCTGCGCTTGTGTCTGTGTCGCTCATGGTGGAATCGGAATCGCTCACCCCTGATCGTCCGTTTTGCCGGCCGAGTGGAGCCTGAGGGCGAGGTGTCCTGCGGACGCACCCAGCATCGCGTTGGCCCAGGGGCGGTCCTCGGCCCAGACCTCCAGTGGCGAGCTGGTCTGGACGCCCAGCGGAATCACGTCGCCGACCTGCAGGGCCAGCAGGTCCGCCAGCGGCAGGTCGGCCGCGCCCAGGCGGGCCGAGATCAACAGCGGGACATCGCCCAGGTGCTGTGGGAGTTCGAGTTTCTGCCGGGCTGTCGCCGCCAGGGCGTCCTCGGTTTCGGGCGGAGGCAGGTAGAGGCGCAGGGTGCTCGTGCCGGTGGGAAGCTCCAGCTCGAGCAGGATGAGCAGGCGGCGCGGGTCGAAGCGTGCGCCGACGTCGCGCGGGCTGCCGACTTCCTCGAGCAACGTGGCCACGCGCAGGCCCTCGATCTTGAAATTGAGCTCGCTCGCGAATTCGCGCAGCACGCCGTTGGCGACGCGCTTGAACAACATGCCTTCGACAGAGGTGAGCTTGCGTGGCTCGGAGCCCGCGGCTTCGGGCGCGCCGAGTGCGAGCTCGAGCGCGGCGACAGCGGCGACGGAATCCCAAACGACCCAGCAAGGCTGGGCGGCGGTCTGGAACGGCGCTACGGCCATCGGCGGGCGCAGCGCGGCGATCGCCGTCTGCGCGTCGACCTCATCGACGTCCGAAAGGCCGACGCGCGCGCGGGCGCGCAGGACACCGGACAGTTCGCGTTCCAGCGCGGGCAAGATGCGCACCAGGCGCTCGCGCAGTTCGCTGCGCTGCTCGACGGAAAGCCGCTGCGGCCGCGCAAAGTCACGCGTCGAGACGGCGCTCGCCGGCAGCGCGCCCTGCGGCGCCACAGCGGCAAGCACAGCCTCGAGCTCTTCGGGTTGCAGGGGACTTTTCACGCGATCGGTTGTCCTACTGGACCAGCAGGGAATCCTTGAAGATGCGACGGACTCGGCCGGGGACGCCCACGGGCACGGCTCCGCTGAACCCCGCCTTGAAGCCGGTGCAGTCCAGGTACACGTACTCGCCAGATTGGTTGATCACCTTGAGGTTTCGGTCGTGATCCGTGAACGGAATCGACGTGCCTGCGTCGAGGGCGATGCTCTTGGCCGCGCCGTCGACCTTCAGAGCGTGCTCGTGCAGCAGGCCGCGCATGGTCGATCGCATGTGGTCCTCGCCGACGCGCAGGCCCGATTTGGGATCGGGCTGGTAGGGCGTCATCGCCTCGCCGACGTAGACGGGGAAGAGCACGGGATCGACGGCTTCGCGCACTTCCTCCAGGAAAACGTCGACCATCGCGGTGTCGGTGATTTCCTCGGGCGTCTTCGTGCCCGCGACCGTGAGCAACGCATCCTTGAGCATCGCGAGGTACAGCGGATCCTCGGCCGAGGCGCCGCCGTGGCCGCCGCCCGCGGCAGCTCCGCCGAGTCGGCCCTGAACGTAGGCGTCCGAGTAGGCGTAGTACTCCGCCTGCAGCAACATCGCGACGTAGCGCTTGCCACCGGCGCGGGCGAGATTGGCCTGGATCTGATCCTTCGAGAGCTTGGCCACGAAGGGGCCTTCGAGCTGCGGCAGGTGGATCTTCTTAGGCACGGCCATCAGCGAGGCCACGAAGGCCACGGCAAGAACCGTGACCACGCCGCCGACGCCGATCAGCAAGCCCTTTTTCTTGGACGGCGCTGCCGCGACTTCGGCGGAAGCTTCCTTGCCGCCCTTGGCATCCTTTGCATCTTTCTTGTCGGCCATGTGAGTTTCTTTGGGTTCCTAGAATTCGCGACGGGGTTCGACCAACCGCGCATCGACGCAACTGTGGTCGGAAATATCGGAGGCGTCTTCGGTCGCCCAGGCGCGGGCTTCGAGGCGCTGCGGCACGAAGCCGTGTTTGTCGACGAGGTAGCGCTTCACCGCCTGCGAGCGTGCGACGGCAAGCCAGGCATTCGAGCCCTGGAAGCGCGTGCCCGCGTCGAGCGAGTGGCCTTCGAGCAACAGGAGTTGCCCGTAACCAGGCCGCAGGGTTTCGGCGATCGCGTCAAGGTAGGTTTTCGCCGGCGCGGAAAGCTCCGCGGAGTCCTTTGAAAAGTGCGCGATCAGCGGTTGGCGCATCTCGGCGAAGGGCTTGAGCGAACTCTTGAGCAGTTGCGCGATCTCCTGCGAGTCGCGCACTTCGAGGCGGCCGTCCTCGAATTGCTCGTCGGACAACGCTTCGAGGCCGAAGCGCTCGCGGTACATGTTCGTGCGCTGCAATTGTTTTTCGCCCTGCAGCGCACCGTCCATGCCACCGGTCTCGAGCGCGACGACGAACGGACCTAGACCCGCGGCCGTCAGACCCGCGTCCTGCGTCGGCGCCATCGTCACCAGGATGATGAAGAAGCACAGGAACAGCGTCATCATGTCGCCGAACGAGATCAGCCAGGGCGGCGGGCCGTGGTGACCGTGCTCCTCGTGGGGCTTGTGGCGTTTGTGACCGCCACCGTGGCCACCGGCGTGAGCACCGCCCCCATGCGCGTCAGCGGGCGCATGCCCGCCGCTCGCCGGGGCAGCGTGCGTCTTGGCGCCGGGTTTCGCCGGCGCGTGGCCGTGTTCGGGAGCGATCGCCGGCGCGTGTTCGGTGGTGCTGCTCATGACACGTTGGTGCTAGCGGCCGCCACCAAAATTGGCCGAGGTTCCGCGGGCGCCGATCGAGATCAGCCGCAATTCGACGCGCCGATTCCACGAGCGATCCAGCGCGCTGTCGTTCGAGCGACGCGGACGCTCGCTGCCGCGACCTGCGATCTGCAGCAAATTCGCCGGGACACGCCCCACGTCGACGAGCACGCGCGCCGCGGCCAGTGCGCGCGCGGCGCTCAACGCTTCGGCATCGGGGTAATCGCGGGTCGGCTTGAAGCGATCGTCGGTATGACCCTCGACCACGATCAAGTGCGTGTAGGTCTGCACCGCCTTGCCGACGCCCTCGAGCAAGTTGCGCAGCGGCATGGAGAGTTCGGCCGAGCCCGGCGCGAAAGAACACTCTTCGCCGAACTGGATCGTGATGCCGTCGAGCTCGGGCGAGAGCGCGAGCGCATCCTTCAGGCCGCCCGCGCCGCGCTGGCCTTCCAGTGCTTCCGCGATGGTGTTCAGGATCGGTTCCGGGGGCGCGTCGCCCGCCGGATATCCCGTCATATTGGGGAACACGCCGCCGCGGCCCTTGAGGATGCCGACGCCCGCGCTCTTGACGTCGCCCTTCGACGAGGTCGAGAAGGTCATCATCATCAGGAAGAACGTGACGAGCAGCGAGATCATGTCGCAGTAACTGACGAGCCAACCCTCGCCGCCTCCGGGTTCTTCGGCATGTTTCTTGGCCACGGGAGTTTCAGCTCACGCGTTCGCGCATGTTGGGCGCGACGAAGCCCTTGAGCTTTTCCTTGATGAGTTGAGGTTTTTCGCCGGACTGGATCGCGATGATCCCGGCGATCATCAGTTCGCGCAGCAGGTACTCCTGTTTGGCGCGCACGTCGAGCTTGCCGGCCATCGGCATGAACAACATGTTCGCGGCGAAGGCTCCGTAGAACGTTCCGACGAGCGCGCCGGCCATGCCTGCGCCGATCTTCGACGGATCGGAAAGGTTGGAGAGCATCTGCACCAGACCGATCAGCGTCTCGACCATTCCGAAGGCCGGCGCGAAGGTGCCGAATTGCTCCAGCATTTTCTTGCCGTTCGCGTGACGCTGCTTTTCGACTTCGGCGTCTACCTCGAGGATCTCGCGCACTGTGTCCGCGGAGAAGCCGTCGATGACGAGCTGGATGCCCTTGGCGAAGAACTTGTCGTCGACCTCGCGCAACTTGGATTCGAGCGCCAGCAGACCTTCCTTGCGCGCCAGGTTCGTGTACTCGATGATCCGATCGATCTCCTTGGTCGGAGACGGGATCGGATAGAGGAACGTGCGCAGGACGACCTTGGCCAGGAGCTTCACGTCCTCGATGCGGAAGTGAATCATGACGGCCGCCAGGCTGCCACCGAACACGACCGCGAACGCGGGCACGTGAATGAACAGCACCAGCCCCGCGATTCCGCCGCCGTGCATCATCGACCAGATGATCAGCCCGAGGCCGAGCACGAAGCCGAGAATCGTCGAGATGTCCATGGGGTGGGGCGAGTTACGAGGGGCCGGACACGCGGGCGAGGGGCGCCCGTGCTCGTGCGACTATCGACCCCTGACCGGATATCGCTGTAGCGGCCGTTCCCAGCCTGTGGCGGGGCCCGCCGAAGGCCTCGCCGCTGGCAGGAAAGGCGGCCCCTCTTTGGATGTCCGGTTCGAGTGGCTCGCGGGGCCTCTTTCCCGGGTGGCGACCTTCCAGATTTTTGAGGGGGGTGGGGGCCCATCGCGATCAGGAACTCGCGGACGTCCGGCACGAGCTGGGGCGGTGGAGACGGTGGTCGAGCACGGCCCCGCGATGAGGGCGCAGAAGCTGGAGTACATCCGTGTGCCGTTGGGCCAACCTTGCCAGGACTGATGTCGAGCGGAGGCTGCGTGTGAGTGGGCTCGTTCAAGTCGTGACCAAGCACCGTTTCAGGGCGTTGCCAACCAACTGCCGTCGAAGTTTCCGATCTTGGCAGCGCAAGATCGCGCCGAGTGGGTGTCGCGCTTCAAAATCCCCCATGACCGCGACGGACATCTCGCGCATCAGGCCTGCGCGCGCTGCCGCCGCTTGGGGACCACAAACCGCACTTCGACCTGGCGGTCGAGCGCTTCGGCGATCCGCCGCAGCATGTTGAGCGAGTGCCCCTCGTAGTCGGCGTCCTCGAGGCGCGCGATCACGGGCTGCGTGGTGTCCGCAAGGTCCGCCAGTCGCTTCTGCGTCAGCCCAGCCTTGGTGCGCGCCTCGAAGATCATCCGCGCAACCTGCGCGTTCTGCTTTTCGGTGTCCACCAGGGCGCGGAACGACCTGTCATTTCCCACGTCGCGTCGGATCAGTTCCAGGGCGTCCTTGGTCTTCTTGCGAATCATGCTCAGTCCTCGTGCAGATGGGTGTGCGGAGCCTTCATTACCAGCGCCTTGCGCTTGAGCGCGCGCTCGATGTCCAGCTTCGGGATAGCGTCTTCCTTCGTCAGGGCGTGCGCGAGCACCGCGACCTGCTGGCCGTGAAAGAAGTAGAGGATGCGGTAGTTCACCGTCCCCTTGCGGGCCCGCAATTCGTGGATGCCGTCGCGCAAGAAATCGGCTTCTGGCCGCCGCAGTTCGTGGCCGACCTCCGCCAGTCGCTCGATCCGGGCGACGCACTTTGCGTGCGCTTTGGAGTCGGACTGTCGCAGTTCACGAAGCCACTCGCGCACGGGGGCATGCCCGTCGGCATCCTGGTAGAAGCGAACTTGAGTCTTCGGCACGTTGTCCAGGACAAATATATACCAATCCTGGTATTAGTCAAGTGCTTGGCCACAGGTTTCGCGCCCTCTCCCGAGACTCCATTCGCTCCTGCGAGAAGGATCCGGGCGCATCGCAGGCGCTACACATGGCGATTTCAGGGCAAGAGTGGTTGTGCCGGAGGCTGACGAGAAGACACAGGCGTGCGTTTGAAGCCAACCCTGAACAAGCCGGGAAGGCCGGCCGCGTACCTGACTCGCCGTCAGGGCGGCGGCGGCTGCGCGGCGCGCGAGTAGGCCTCGGCGCATTCGCGCCAGCGCGCGTTCGGCAAGGCGTCGAGCAGTTCCTTGGCGCGCGCGGGGGAGAGCTTGATCAGGATCTGGGCCGTTTCATCGGCCGTGAATCCAGCCAGGCGCTTGACCAAGACTTCCGTTTCACCCTCGCCGAAGAAACCCGACAGATCTCCGGCCGGGAGCTTCTCGTCGGCCGGCTTGGCGCCGGTTTGCGCGTCGCGTTTGGCTTCTGCCTCACCGGCTTTCAATTCGCGCTCGCGAGCGTCGAGTTGCTTGGCGAATTCATCCAAGGTCCGACGACGCTCGTCGAGAGCGGTCAGCCGATCCGCGAGCAGATCCTCGCGGCGATCGAGCTCCTGCGCGTGTTGTTCGACTTCGCGATTTCTGGCGCGCAGGCTGTCGGCCAGCGCGCGCAATTCGGCTTGCGTGTACAGGCTGTCGGCGTCGAGCATGCCGAAGATGCCGGCGTGGGCTTCGCGCGCGCGCGGGATCGTCGTGGGCTTGGCGGGTTTCGACAGGTCGGGTTGGACGAGGCCCTTCGCGTCCGCAGCAGGGTGCGCGGGGTCGAAGACAGGCGTCGATGTGGCAACTTCAGCGCCGCCTGACTTGGTCGGCGGCGTTGTCGCGGGCTCTTTCCCGTGCTCCTCGGCGGTTGGCGGCGTCGCGGTGAGGGCTCCGTCCACGTGTGCGGACTCGGGCGCGTGTTCGGGGTTCTCCGGCTCTGGCGGGAACATGCCGCCGACGACGGGCAACGTGTTCAGCGCGACACCGTTGAGCTTGGCGAAGCCGAGAAACGACACCGCGAAGAGCGCGCTACCGCCCAGGACCGAAAGCGAAATGACAGCAATCTTGTTCATGACTTCTCCCGCGTGCCGCGCCCAGCGCGGTGTTCATTCTCGTTGCCCGAATTGGCGCGCAACAGCTTGGCCCGTTCGTCGAGCTCCGCGTTCGCGATCGCCTCGTTCTCCACACGCCAGCTTTCCTTGGAACGCGTCTCGAGTGTCTCGAGCCCGCGCACGCGCACGCGCCGTTCGGCCATGGCTTGACGCAAGCGCTCGGCCTCGCGTCGCGCGCGGCTGGCATGAATCGTTTTCTGCACCCATTGTTCGCGCAGACGATCGATCAATGTCTGCTGGAGCAGCACATCGGCCGGATCGAGGCGCGGGCTGGACTGCAGCGCTGAAAGCTGCGTCCGGGCGCGCTCCACGGCGACTTGCAGCTCGCGGGCCTGGTCTTCCGACTCGCGGGCGCTGCGCTCGGATTCGAGCCACTCTGCGCGCGCGATGCTCTCTTCGATGCGGCGCACACCGAGCACGCGCTCGAGACGGAACTTGAAGCGGCTCATGATTTGCTCCCGACGCGCGCCGCGATCATTCCAAGCAAGGCCTGGGTCTCGGCGAGCGGTGTGAGTTCATCGACGCCCTGGCGCAGGAAAGCCTCGATCGCCGGCATCAGGGCCAAGGCCTCGTCGAGGCGCGGATTGGCGCCGCTCTTGTAGGCGCCGATCTCGACGAGGTCGCGGCCCTCGCGGTGCACGGCGAGCAACTCGCGCAACTTGCGCGCGCCGTCGCGGTGCGGACCTGAAGCGATGCCCTGCATCAGTCGCGAAAGACTGGA